>JAGCXI010000042.1 GCA_017961365.1 Clostridia bacterium | reverse complement strand
TGAATTCGCTGAGCGTCGTCGCATAGAGCCCGTCCAGCACCATGTCGAGATCCGCGCTGACCGCAAAGCCGACCGTGAGCTCGGACCAATCCGTAAAGTCCGCCTTATTCTTCAAAATATCGCGCGGCGCAAAAGCCACGGTGAGACCGGAGACGCCGACGCCGAAATGATTCGTATGATCCTCCGTCGAGACGCCGAGCTCCACCGCGATCTTTGCAAGATCCACTTTCGCGTCGAAGATGACGCCCTCCGGCAAGATGATATCGAGCCCGAGCAATGCCGTCACGACGGCAAGGCTATTCGCCGTGGTCACCACGCCGATCACGCCCTCTTTCGCGAAATAGACATTCGCAATAACGCTATTCAAAAGACCGATAAGCGTATGACATTCGCAGTCACATCCCTGCTTGCAGGTCGCTTTTGTGCAATATCCCTGCGCGACACATTCGGGGCAAGCGCAACCGCATTCCAAAGTCTCTTCGCTCTCCGCCGCCGCGGGCAGAAGGCCTTTCACTTGTCCGATCGCGTCGGAAAGTCCGAGTTTGGAAACGATGTCCGCATTTTCCACCTTAAATTTCGGCGTGCCGAGAAGCGCAAGGTCGATATACACCGTATCCTGCCCTTTCTTCTCCGCCGCGTCATACGCATAATCATATCCGATATAGAGAAGATCGACGTCTTTTCCTCCTTCCTTCCCCGTCACGGTGAAGGTGAACTGCAAATAAGTCAAATCATTGAGATCCGCATTGACGTCAAGGCGCAAAGTAACGGGGGCCTTCAAAAGCTCGCCCATATTCCCCTCCGTCACAAGATAGGTCCTCACCTGCTCGAAGATATTCGTGACGCTCTCATTATCGAAGAGCGAGGCGATGCTTCCCACCATGCTCGACGCGTCGTAATGGAAGTCGCCCGTCGTAAGATCCATCGTCACGGCAATGCCCGCGGAGACATTCGAGAGGAAAGGACGATTTCCGTCGTCATCCGTGCTGAGCTCCACGAAATGAGACTGATCCAGCCCGTCCCTATAGATGTATTGCGGGAGATCGAGCGTTTGGTCGATGCCGACGCCCATGCCCGTGACGGAAGCGCGGATCTTGGCGCCGTCAAAGATCGCGCCGAGATTGACGCTGATGCCGTCATTCAGCCCGATGCCCGCCTCCACAGAGGTCAAAAGCTCGTCGAGCTTCATGTCTTTCACCTGATCCAAGCCGAAGAGCATTTGGAGGATATTTGTCACCGCCGCGCCCGTCAGAGAAACGGCGAAGCCTTCTTGATCGAAGATGAGCTTCGCAAGCCCGACGGAGAATGCGTCTTCCTCCGCCGCGGAGACAGCATCCGCGGACGCCGCGGACACTTCGGCGATCAAATCCGAGAAACGATAAGAGACGGGACCGATGCCGAGCCAGGGCGCGCGCGCATAGACCATCCCTTTCCCATCGGCATAGAGCATCAGCATAAGCTCACGCTGCGTCGCGGAGACGTCGTTATAAAGCGCGAAATACACTTCCGAGCGCAGGACGGCGGCGAGGATGTCGGGATCTTCGGAATCGAGATCGAAATCCGCCATATTCGCATTGACTTTCAGATCGAAGGAGAGATCGTAAACGACTTTCTCTTTCGCCTGCACGCCGAATTTCACCCCGTCGACAAAAGACTGCACGAGAGTGGTCAATTTCTCATTGCTTGCTTCGAGCTCGAGATAGACCCTTCCGCTGAGCTCCGCCGCGATCTTGCCCGGCTCATTGAGACTCAACAGTCCGTATTCTTCTTTCTTCGGCGAAACGGATCCGGGCTCGAAGGAGACGCCGAATTTGCCGATCGTGATATCGACGTAATCCGTCGTGCTCGTCTTATAGGAAACATGCATTCCGAGCTCCACGCCGTCTTTGAAATACAGTCGGAAAGAAGGCGTCAGGTCGGGAAGCGTATCTCCGAAAGAGCCGACCTTCAAGATCTGCAATAAAGTATCGAGACTATAGCTCTCCAATGCGATCATCAGCCCGCGATCCGTGAGGTTCACGGCGTCAAGCAAGTCGATGATGCTACGCACGGTGGCGAGAGAATCTTCTTCCTCTTCCGCCGAAGCGCCCGACACGCAATGCTTACATTTACAGCCGGTGCCGCAGTTCATGCCGTCGCAAGCGCCCTCTTCGAGGCAAGAGGAACAGCCGCAACCGCAGGGAAGATCATTGACCTTGATCTTAAATTTCGGGAGGTTCAGCCCATAGAGACCGCCGTCTCCCGAGGTATTCGAGAGTCCTTCCGCGTCCACGTAAAGGTAGATACCGTCATAATAAAGGTCGGCGAGCTTCTTCTCCACGCCATCCGCTTCGCGCAAAAGCTCGATCTTCGCATTGACTTCGAAACCGTTCGCAAAGCCGATATTCGCGCCTACGCGCGCCTTGAAATGTCCGTCGATCGGCTCATTGACGTCAAGCCGCAGGTCGGACGCAAGGAGAAGCTCCGCAATGCCGACGGGCATTCTTTCGTCCGTCGCCAAAAGATGCGCAAAATCAGAGAGAGAGTACTCCATATCGCGGAAAGTATATTCGAGATCCGCTTCAAACTCCACATAGACGCTCTCGAGGGTATTCAGCTCGCGATATGTCGTGCCGGCGCCCGACTTCACGGAAGCGGGGATCACGTCCTTTCTGAAAAGCCCCGCGGAGATGTCCGAAACAAGGACTTTGACCGAGGGATTGACGTATTCATTCAGATCCACGGTCGAGCTCGTTTCGCCCGCGCTCGTATCGAAGACGATGGTCGCGCCGATCTTGAAGCCGTCCGCCGTGCTGAGATAGACCTTGCCGGGATTCTCGGAAGAATTGTCAAGCTTGAGTACAGTGTCGGGATCGGTGGCATTAAAGAGCCTGCCGAAGACCGTTCTGCCATTATCCAAGCCCGCGAGAAGGTCGATCAAAGTGGAGATCAAGCGATCGGCGAGGATGACGGAAAGCTCATTGTCCAAAGTCACGCCGCCGATAAAGCCGCCGAGCACAGAGAAGAGCTCTTCGGAGGACATCGCATCCGCCGCGGAGACTTCCTGCACGGCGGGGACTTCCGTCTCCGCAGACGCCAGCTCGGAGAAGAGATCCTCAAGACGGATCTTATACATCATCTTGGGCAAGCCGTTTCCGCTCTGCGAGAGAGACAAAGCGGATGCGTCGATGAAGATGGCGCTCTCCCCCGCCGCATATTCGCCGTAATAGAGAGAAAGGAGCCTATTCTCATCGGTGAGCGCCACGGTGTCCGCATCGGGTTTCTTATAGACTTGGATCGCCAGCTCGATATTCGAGAGATTGAGCGAGGCGTTGCTTCCGCCGAAATAAGAAGCCACGTTGATGGGTTCGAAGATGAGATTCGCGTCCAACGTGACGTCCACGCCGCCCGAGAGGCGATTCTCCACGCCGAGGATCGCATTCAGCTCCGCGATCGCATTGCCGAGCGCATTGCCGAGATTTCTGCTCTTCATGCTGCCCGTATCGCCCGAGAGGGTCAACATCGCGGAAAGCGAGACCGTCGAGAATTCTTCGAGGGAAGAATATCCCGAAGTGTCGAAATCCGCCTTCGGCACGACGAAAACAGGCGTATATCCGATCAAAAGCGGATCGACCTTTACATGCAGATAAGTGTCGTCATCCGCGAGCTTGATCTGCGCGTCGAGGAAGATGCCGAAACCATCCGCGATCCCGAGCTCAACGCTCAGAGAACGGATGGCGAGATCCGTCGTGGAATACACTTTGGAGACAGCGGAATAAAGGCTGTCAAAGAGTCTGTATTTATTCTCCGCGGAGTCGATGGCTTTATCGAGATTTCCCTCGCAAGCATCATACGCCGCAAGCGCTTTTTCATAATCGCTCAGGGCTTCTTCGGCGACTTTTTTCACATTTGGGAGCTGTTTATTCAGATCCAGCTTCTCGAAAGGATCGGTCTCCACGTCGATCCGTCTTTGCAGGTCCACAAGCGCGGCATCCGCTGCCTCTTTCGCCGTTTCGGCATCGCTGAGCGCTTTTTCGAGGTCTTTCAAGGTTTGATCGTCCGCTTTATTTTTCTCTGCTTTTTCAAGCGTTTCTTTCGCGCTCGCCCTTGCGCTGCCGACAAGACTGAAGAGGATCTCACGATCCGCCGTCACGCGGACGGACTTCCTGCCCTCGGGACGCTTCTCGATGGTGGAGACGACTTTATCGATGATGTCGATGACGCTGAGCGTCACTTCGGGCGTCTCGCCCTCCGCGGCGGAGAGCTCATACACGCCGTTCGTCACCACTTTGCGCATCGCGGTGTCGTAATCATCGCCGGGATCGCCGAATGCCTCCACGATGAGCTCGCGCATCTCGAGGCTCTCCGCCGAATCGGACTCCGCCGTGCCGAACATATCCGCGGCGGCGCTCACGACAAAGGTTTTCAAGACGGAAGCGAGATTCAGCCCTTTATAGACGAATTTCGGCAAGCCGAGATAAGAGAGATCCACATAAAGCGAATTCTTGCTGCCGACGTAATACGCCGTACCGATGAGATCCGAAGACTCGCGGGACTTGTCGTTATAAATGCGAAGCTCGATATAGTTTCTATCATTCTTATTCCAGCTCATTTCGGCATTGAGCTCCACGTACAAGCCGATCGTGCCCTCGCCGAGGGTCAGCTTGCTCGCGCCGAAATCACCGAGATCCGAAACGCCGAAATAGCGCTTGAGCATGCCGCCCACGAGATTATCCACCGTGACGGTCTTCTTGCTCGCATTCTCGAAAGCGACCTCGAAGCCGAGCGCGATATTCATGATGCTAAAACGCTCGTAATCCGTAAACTCGGGGAAGACGATGTCGCGCATTCCGGCGGGGTTATTCCCGATATATTGATTATCCACCGTCATGTCCAAAGCGAACTTATCAACGCCGTAGCCGAGATCCACGTCCATGCTGACGAGCTTCCCGCTGCGGATATTTACGATGAGATCCGCCGTGATATTTTCGAAAGTATAGTTCGTGATATTCGTCATCGTGATGCCGAAGACGGAGGAAAGCATGCTGTCCACGTGGTAATTATTATTGAGGATGGGCTTCGCGATATTCAGCGTGGTCATGAGGAATTTCATCATCTTATTGAAATCCGTCTTCAAGACGAGCTGCGTGTCATCTCCTTTCGTGGTCTTGGTGACGCTCTTGAAAGCATTCTTCGTGAGATCCGTGACGAGCTCGCCCACCGTCTCGTTATTCAAAGCGGAGATCTCCGTCGCCATCACGTCTCCGATGGAGGACTTGATGGAAGAGACGGCGTCCGAAGCCACCTTCGCGATGTCACCGAAGCTGATATCGTCGAAATAAAGGGTGACGCCGCCGTCCTCATTCGGCACGTTGAGATAGAAAACGCCTTTCAAATAGTACAGCCCGAATACGACCGCGCGCGTATCAAAAGAACGCACTTCGAATAACAGCTCGGTTTTGTCATCGTCTCTGCGATCATACTTGCAGCTCAGGTCGACATACATTTTGAAGGTCCTGCCGCTCTCCACTACGGTCATTTCCTTCGAAACAAGATCAAAAGCCAGCTGATCGCTCTCGTCGTCCGTCTTGATCGCATCGCCGAGATACGAGAAGAAATCACCGATAGCGATATCGGTCTTCTCTCCTCCGACGACGTCCACAACGGGAGTATCTCCGCCTCCCGACCCGCCCGAACTTTCATCGGGCAAGACCGTCACGGTCTTCGGCGTACAGGCAAACGCCAATAACGCCAGCGTAAAACATACGAGCAAGATCAAAAAGATTTTTGTGTGAAGATTCTTAGTCATAATTCCTCCGAGCTGCATATCTCGTATTACGCGAGCGCGTACTCGCGCGCAGAGCTATACAGGGAAATTTTAGCGTATGCGCGCGCGTTTGTCAATGATTATTAAATTATCTTATTCAAAAAACAGGAATCAAAAAGTGAGAAAAAGCATAAATCAACGAAAAAATAAAAAATATTTTACGGGGAGGCACGAAGAAAAATCACTTCCTGCTTTTGCGAGATCATCGGATGTTTCAGGATTTTTAAAAAATCGCCCGCAGCATTTCCTCCGAAAAAGGAGGGAAGCTTCGGGCAAGAGATCGTGCATGAAAAAAGGAAGCGCGGAAGCTTAATCCAAAGACGCGGAATAGAACCGATCCGTCAATAAAGAGATGGTCTTTCCTGCGTAAGACGCATATTCTTCTTTGATGAGAGAATACCATTTCGCTTCTTCCATCTGCTCTTCGAAATCCGTGCCGATGAGGTCAAGCTCGGCGGGCAACGTGATCTTCGCCATCAGATAGCGTTTGCGCGCCAAAACGCCGTTCGTATAGGCGTCTTTTCCGTCCGCGTCCACCGTAGTCAATGTAAGAATACCGTTAGAAACGGTATAATACCCCGTTTTGACGGTATATTTCCCGTCGTCGTCCGCAGTATAAAGATTTCCGCCGTGGAGCGAGACCGTCTCGCCCGAAGCGGTCATCACGAATTCACCTTCGAAGGCGTCGCTTTTTCCGTCTGCCGACACGTGGAAAAGCTCTACGGAACTGCTCGTAAAGAGCGATCCGCCGTAAGCGATGAGCTGCATCTTGGGCGAAATGCTTGCTTTCAGGAGATCGAAGCTCTCCACTTCTTTCGAGCTCGCGCCGGAAGAAACGAGATATTGACGGTACTTATTCGTCACCAATTCGATCTGCTCCGCATGACATTCCAGCGTATACATATTCGGGACGTCGCTGTGCGTCGCTTTGCCGCTGATCGTAAGACTGCCGTCATTAAACGTATAGGAATACTCCGTGAGATCGTCACTGAAGCGAACGGACGCGCCGGCTTTTACAAAAGTTCGCGAATCCATATCATAGGCATAAAGATAATAATCGGAATCTCCTCTCACCTCTTTTTTCTTACAGCCGAAAGAGAGGGCGCAGAGCGTGATGAGCAAAAGCAATGACAAAACGATCGAAAGGAACTTTTTCATAATTATAGATTATAGCACGTTTTTTCTGCGGGGACAAGATATCTTGGGGCAAAAATCCGTTTCTTTAGCCAAAGCGCCGCGCCGACATATCGCGAAAACATTAAATCACAAGAAAAAATGCGCAGCGAAAAGCACCTTTCCGCCCCCTTAAAAGTCCCTTGAGAGTCCCTTGAAACGAGGGGAATGGATCTTCGCCTGCTTGACGCGCTTCCCCACTCCTTGGAAACAAATTCCGAAAGTAGTATTCATCCTTTTGAACCGTTATATTTTGCGTCTATGCCGCTATTCGCCGTCAAACTGCGCGTAGCGCAATATCACTCGGCATAGCCGAATATCACTGCTTCGCAATATCACTCGGCGCAGCCGAATATCACTGTTTCGCAATATCACTCGCCATCGGCGAATATAACTGAAAAGAGCCGATTTGAACGGCTATTTAGACGAACCGTTTCGAGAGTTATATTGTCCCCTTGGGACAGTTATATTTTGCGCCAATGCCGCAAAGTGATATTATATTCGCCGTCAAACTGCGCATAGCGCAATATCACTCGGCATAGCCGAATATCACTGCCACGCAATATCACTCGCTAAAGGCGAATATAACTGAAAAGAGCCGATTCAATCAGGCTCTTTTCGGCGCCCTCAGGGATTCGCGAGGAGCGAAGCGACGGAATAGCGAGCCGAAAAGCAAAATCCACGCTATCTCTCTTCCCTCGACAAGACCTATGCTATGGCACGTGCGAGCGTCAGCCGGGATACGTCCCGGGTTCTCGCCGAAGGCGCGTGACATATCATGTCACGGAATCCCTGCTAAAGCAAAATAAAAGCTCCGATTCTTCGGAGCTTGCAATGGTGCGCCCTCAGG
>JAGCXI010000041.1 GCA_017961365.1 Clostridia bacterium | reverse complement strand
TGGCGTCCGCTGAGCTCAAGGATTTCCTCGAAAACGGTAATATCAAGAACAGCGTGAACTGCCCTGTCCTCTCCCTTGCGAAGATCGGCAAAGCACGCGTGACCGTCCTGACGAAAGAAACGGAGGCGGAGACCGCCGTGAAAGAGACGCTCGCCGCTTTCGGCGTCAAGTCCATCGCGTCCAAAACGCGCGGCGAAGTGACTTACGTCATCGCAGATCTCGAGAGCGCGCCCACGGATGACGCAGTAAACGCTCTCTCTGAAAAAGCGCTGAAGGTCAGAGTGCTTTGATCCATTACGCAAAACAGAATGAAAAGAAAAACGCGGTAGCTGCCGCGTTTTTTTTCTCCGATCGTTTTAATTCTTATTTCGTTTTCTTTTCTTTCTTTTCGTCCAAGGCGTCCTCGATCGCTTCATAATCCCACGAACGCGTGACGCGATCGATCTTCCCCGCCACGATATAAAAGATCGGGATCGAGACAAACATGATCCACGTGGGATGCCACACTCCGAAGATCATACCGACGGCGCAATAAACCGCCACGATAAGGGAAGGATATCCGAAGCCCGCGATCTTTTTATAAAAAACGATTTCCACCACCGAAGAAACGACGGGGATCAAAAGGAAAAGCGGCCATCCGCAAGCCCAGCCCCTTGCTCCGACACAGAAGCCGAGGGTCAAATAAGCGATGGTCACCGCTAAGGAAAAAATGCCCGTGATCAAAGCATTCGTCCTCTTTTCTTTCAACTTTTTACGCTTTAATTCCGCGCGATCATAGACTTTCTCTTCTCCGTCTTCATTCTTGACAGACACTTCGTCCTCTTTGACCTCGACGGTCATTCCGTCATCTTCCCAAAGATAATCGGGGGTCTTCTCTTCTTCCGCCACCTCCGCTTTCGGAGGGAGTTCGGCGCCGCACACCAGCTCATCCAGCGTAATATGATAAAGACGCGCGAGCTCGATCAGATTATCGGTATCCGGCGAACTCTCGCAACGCTCCCACTTGGAAACAGCCTGACGAGAAACGCCGATCATGTCCGCAAGCTCCTCCTGCGAATATCCTGCATTCTTTCTGAGCGTCACAAGCCTATCTGCTATCCTTTGTTCCATTTTCCCGCCTCCTTTGATGTTTCTACGAACAGTATAGCATTTTTGCAAAAATCATCCACCGCTTTTGCTTTGCTTTTCGGCAACTATCGGTTGCATTTATGAAAAATGCACGATTTTTCGAATCGTGCATCAGTCATTTCCTTTCTTTATTGATCAAAGGATCTCGAGATTTTTCCCGTACGCCGCTTTAAACTCCGCTTTGCAGTTCAAGGCGTCGCTGATCTCCAAAGAACAGTCGGAATGTCCTTCCGTGATCGTCTTCATGATGACGCTGTCCCCGAGCACGTCACAGGTGATCCCCGTGATGATGCCGCTCATGCTGCGATCAAAGCTCTCGGCGATCTTCAAGACAAGCCCGAGCTTTCTGACCGCGACGACGTCTTCTTCCGTGAGAAGGCTGTGATAACGCGCCATCTCCTCCATCATCGGGACGCCGTCCTTATGCGCAGAGGCGACGAACGCCGCCATCACGATCTCGCGATGAGAGAGTCCGTATATCTTGCTATTCAAGATGATATAAGCGGAATGCTTATGGTGATCGTAAAACTTGATCGTAGAGCCCGCGTCATGGAGCATCGCCGCCGCGCGGAGGACGCGCACATACATACGCGGGAGCTTATGTAAGACTTTGAGCTGCTTAAAGACCTGCATCGAGAGATCCACGATATGACGCACGTGATCTTCATTCATATCAAACTGCTTTACGAGGGTATTCAAGCTGTATCCGAGCACGTCGGAGATGGGCTTCTCGGAGACGGTGGGTACGGCGTACTTAAAGATGGCGCCTTCACGCATGCCCGAGCCGGAGATCACGATGCTCTTGAATCCGCAAGTGTCCAAGATGGGATTTATGCAAGCAAGCGCGCTGGGGAAGATATCCGCGCGGAAGGTGGAAAGCCCCTTGATCTTCATCGTTTTGTCGAGAGGAAGGGTCTTGATCGTATCGAAGATCGTCTTAAACTCTCCCGTATCGATGGTATAGCCATGCGCCACGTTCAAGGGATATTTCTTCAGCCTGCGGCTGATCTTGCCGAGATTTCGGAAAGAACCGCCCACACCGATAAGCTGGGTGTCGGGGTCGATCTCTTTCAGCCATTCGTACTGCTCCAAATGCGAGCGAACATACGCCTCGATCTTCTCCGCTCTCTCTTCGGGAAGGAGGTCTTGGTCCTTAAAAAGATCGGTCAAAGTGACCGCGCCGAAAGGAAGCGCCGCCTGCTCGAGGATGGTCTTCCGATTATAATAGACGATCTTGGTGCTGCCGCCGCCGATATCCACGATGAGTCCCTTCGGGATATCCATCGAATTGATGACGCCGGTATAAATGAACTGTCCTTCTTCCGCCGCGCTCAAAACGCGAAGCTTGATCCCGCAAGTGACGGAGACTTCCTCCAAGAAACTCTTTTGGTTCTTCGCTCTGCGCACCGCCGCGGTGGCGTAAGCGAAGATCTTCTCCACGCCGTTCGAATCACAGAAACGTCTGAACATCTGCAAAGTCTTCTTGGTCTGCTCTATCCTTGCCGGACGGAGAAATCCGTCGATCTCCATATCCTGTCCGAGCCTCACATACTCTTTTAACTCATCGAAGACCACGAAATATCCTCCTTCAAGGATATTCACCAGCACGAGACGCGCCGTATTCGAGCCTAAATCAATGATCGCTATTTTTTCCATCGTCTTAACTATCCTCCTGTTGTTCTCTTTGTCTTGCCACGTTAAAAACTGTTTCGTGATTTACCTTTTTTTCATACATTTCGTGGGACACTTATCGGCGCACACGCCGCACCCCACGCATTTTCCGTAATCGATGACAGGGAGATTCTCCACCATCGTGATCGCTTGTTCGGGACAATTGCGCGCGCACATACCGCACCCGATACAGCCATTCTTACAATAAGAACGGACTTCTTTTCCTGCGGCGTGATTCGAGCAAGCGACATACACTTTCGCCCGCGTCGGGATCTTCTTGATGAGTCCTTTCGGGCAAGACTTCGCGCATTTTCCGCAGAGCGTACAACGATCGTCATTCACCGTAGCGTACCCGAGCTCGCATACGTTGCAAGCATGGTGATCGCAATGCTTCGCGCAAGTGCCCGCGCCCATGCAACCGACGGGACAAGCCTTTCTGCCTCCCGCAAGAAGCTCCATCGAAGCGCAATCGCCGTATCCGTGATAATCATACTTATCCGCGCAGGCATTGCCCCCATTACAACAAACGACGAAGGACATCTCCTCCCCTTCATTCACCGTGCCGAGGATCTCCGCGATCTTGTCTTTATTCGCTTTGCTCGTCGCATTACACATGGAAAGATCCGCCTTCCCGTTCGCAAGCGCTTCCGCAAAGGCGCTGCATCCCGCAAAACCGCATCCGCCGCAATTCGCGCCGGAGAGCAGATTCTCCGTTTGGACGACTTTTTCATCGCGCTTCACCTCGAGTTTCCGTCCGAGGAAAGCGAGGATCACCGCGAAAACGGCGGCAACGACGACAAGCACGGCGGCAGGAACGAGGATGGACACATACAATTTTGTCATCAATAACATATCCTACCTCCTATACGATGCCGAACATTCCGGAGAATGCGCTGAAACCCATGCTCAAGATCGCCGCGGCGATAAGGGTGATCGGGAATCCTCTGAAGGACTCCGGGACATTCTTGGGCTGTATGCGCTCGCGAATGCCCGCAAGAAGTACGATGGCAAGCGTGAAGCCTACGCCCGCGAAAACGCCGTTTAAGAATGATTGGAAAAGATTATATGCGTTCTCGACATTCAAAAGCGCGACGCCGAGCACGGCGCAATTCGTCGTGATGAGCGGCAGATATACGCCGAGGGCGCTGTAAAGCGAAGGACTGAACTTTTTGATGACGATCTCCACGGACTGCACGAGCGCCGCAATGATCAAGATAAAGGCGATCGTCTTCATATATTCGAGGTCATACGGGACGAGCACGTATTCATTCACGATAAACGTGAAGACCGAAGCGATCGCCATCACGAAGATGACGGCGAAGCCCATGCCCAAAGCCGTATTCGTCTTTTTGGAGA
The DNA here is from genome assembly GCA_017961365.1 of Clostridia bacterium. GTDB lineage: Bacteria > Bacillota > Clostridia > Christensenellales > CAG-1252 > CAG-1252. The sequence continues at coordinate 19,336 of JAGCXI010000041.1, read as the reverse complement.
CGCCGAGGAAAGGACAGATCCCGAGGAACTGACTCAAAACGAAATTATTCACGAAGATGGAGCCTACGATGATGGTGAAGTAGATATTATTCATGCTTCCGCCTCCTCTTCATCGTTTTGCGGCATCGAATGCAACGCATTGAGCTTTCTCTCCTCCGAAAGACGCATAAGATAATTCACGACCGCCATCAACGTGCCGTAGACGAGGAAACCGCCCGCCGGCAAGATGAAGATCGTCATCGAGACATTTCCGAGCGATCCGATGGGCGCGCCGAAGATCGAGCCTGCGCCGAGCACCTCCCTGACGATACCGATCAAGGTCAGGCTCAACGTGAAGCCGACGCCCATTCCGATGCCGTCCAAGGCGCTGTCCAAGACGGGATTACAGGAAGCGAAAGCCTCCGCTCTGGCGAGAATGATACAATTCACCACGATGAGCGGCAAGAAGACGCCGAGCGCATCGTATAATGAAGGCAAGAACTTCTGCATCACCATCTGGACGACCGTCACGAAAGTGGCGATGATCACGACGTACGCGGGAATGCGCACGCGATTGGGGATCACTTTTTTCAAGAGCGAGATCATCACGTTCGAGCAGAGCAAGACGAAAGTGACCGCCGCGCCCATCGCCAAGCCGTTGATCGCCTGCGTGGTGACGGCAAGCGTGGGACACGTGCCGAGCACAAGTCTGAACGTGGGATTGCTTTTCACGATACCGTTCGTAAGGGTATTCAATCGATTGCTCTTCATTTCGTCGCCCTCTTCGATCTCATATCTTTATACCAGATGACCGCGGCATTCACCGCATTGGTGACCGCCGTGCTCGACTTACTTGCGCCGCTGACCGCGCGCACTTCACTCTTCGCGGAAGGGGTCGTTTTAACGAGATCGAACCCCATAAAATCTTCCGTGAGAGGAACGTTGCAGTACTGTGCGAAATAACTCTCTTCGAGCGCCTTGCTCCCGAGTCCCGGCGTCTCATTCGCGTCATACTTCGCGATCTTCACGATCTTTCCGCCCGTGATATTCACGAGAAGCTCGAGACTGCCTTTATAAGCGCCCGTGCCCACGACGCGAAGGATATAAACGTCCTTCACGGAGTCGTCTTTCGGCACGTACACGCCGAGGACGCCTCCTTTATCATAGTCCGGCGTCTGCGAAATGCCCTCTTGCAAGGGATAACGGACGACTGCGCCGTCATAAACGGCGGACGCTTTACGCGCGAGAAGCTCTTCGGGATCCACCGCCGCGAAATGATGGACGAGGCCGAGGAGAGCGCCCGCTGCGCCCGCGATGATGACAAGCACCAGCGCCGTCATCACGATCTCATAGCCCAAACTGCCTTTTCTCATTTCGCGCCTCCTTTCCCCTGCTTCACAAAGCCGAAAGGACGGGGGCGAATAAACTTATCGATAAAAGGCGTGACGATATTCATCAGCAAGATCGCAAAGGAAACGCCTTCCGGATAATTCCCGAAGAAACGAATGAGCGAAGTGATGAGCCCGAGCCCCACCGCATACACGACGAGCCCCGTCTTCGTATTCGGCGAAGTGGCGTAATCCGTCGCCATAAAGAAAGCGCCGAGCATCAAACCTCCGCCAAGAAGCGACGGCAAAATATAAGCACCGACTGCGCCTTTCGCCGCGCCGTAGATCATAGCGAAAAGCGCCACCGTTGCGAGATAAACCGTCGGAACGCGCCAATCGATGATTCTGCGAATGATAAGATACACGCCGCCGAGCAAAACAGCAAGCGCGGAGGTCTCTCCGAGCGAACCGCCCGTATTCCCGAGGAACATCGCAAGAAGCGGGAGATCTTTCACCTTCTCCGCGCCTTCGCGCAAAGACGCGAGAGGCGTCGCCGAAGTCACCGCCGCGACGTCACCGAGCCCCGAAGGCCCTTTGACGATACAGGCAAAATATTTGAAGATCTCTTTCGCGCCGCCCGACCAAAGGATGGGCTTCACGAAGGACGTCATGACAGACGCCCAAGCGAGAAGCAGGAAGATCCTCGCGGTGATCGCCGGATTCGCAAAATTCTTTCCGATCCCACCGAAGAGCATCTTCACGAAAAGGATCGCAAACGCGCTTCCGATGACGGGGACGTAAAAAGGAGCGGAAACGGGGATATTCAAAGCAAGAAGAAGCCCCGTGACCATCGCGGAACAATCCTTCACGGTCTGATCTCTTTTCATCACGCGATTATAGAGAGCTTCCGTGCCGACAGCCGCGCCGACCGAAAGGATCTCCAAGAAAAGCGCATAGAAGCCATAGAAGATCACCGACGCGATGACGGCGGGCGCAAGCGCGATGAGCACTTCGAGCATAATGCCGCTCACCGTGCGTTTATTCGCGATATGGGGTGAAGAGGAAACAATGTATTGCGACATATCACACCCCCTTTTCCTTGATGAGCTTTTTCGCCCTGCGCATGCTGAGCACAAGCGGTCTGCTCGCGGGACAAACATAAGCGCAACAACCGCATTCGAGACAGCTCAAAGCGTGAAGCGCTTTCGCTTTCGACGCGTCTTCCTCCTCCACGGCGCGCTCGATAAACATCGGCATGAGCCGCATCGGACAATGCGATGCGCAAGAAGCGCAATTGATGCAAGCCGAAATGGGCTTGTCCCCATCCGAGATCTCGTCGTCATTCAGGAAAAGCAGAGAGGACGTCCCCTTCCCGGTGGAAGGCGCCAGATCCGCCTGCGCGAATCCCATCATCGGGCCGCCGCTGATCACTTTCATCGTGCCTTCTTTCATCCCGGCATAAGACGCGATGTCCTCATACGAGACGCCGTTACGCACAAAATAATTCCCGGGGCGCTCGCACATTCTGCCAGAAACCGTCATGGCTCTTTGATAAGAGGGCTTATTCAGCGCCACCGCCTCATAGACGGCGAAAGCGGTGTGGACATTATCCACGACGACACCAACATCCGCGGGAAGACCTCCCTCGGGAACGACGCGACGGGTAACGGAATAAATGAGCTGCTTCTCCGCGCCTTGCGGATATTTCGTCACAAGGGAAAGAACGCGGACATTCTCCGGAGCGACTTCCGAGAGGGCGCGAACGGCGTCCGGCTTATTATCCTCCACGCCGATATATGCGACGTCGACGCCGAGGGCAATCATCATATAGCGCACGCCTTCCATGATCTCTTTCGCCTTTTCCAAACAAAGACGATAATCGCAAGTGATATAAGGCTCACACTCCGCAGCGTTGATGATGAGCACGTCGACGGGGGTCCGAGGCGAGAGCTTGACATGGGTCGGGAAAGTGGCGCCGCCCATACCGACGATGCCCGCCTCCGCCACACGCGCCTTCACCGTCTCCGCCGTGATCTCGGAAAGAGCAGGCAGGAAGACCTCTTCGTATCGCCCGTCATTCTCGATGACGACGTGATCGCATTTCGTCCCGATCGCCGTACGTTTCTTGACGACGCTCGTCACTTTTCCGCTGACGGAAGAGAAGACATTCGCCGAGACAAAAGAAGCCGACTTCCCGAGAAGGGTGCCGACTTTTACTTCGTCGCCGACCGCCACAGCGAGCGCGGCAGGCGCTCCGATATGCTGAGAAAGCGGGATCGAAACGACCGCGGGCGTGGGGAAGACCGCGAGAGGAACGTCTTTGGATATTTGCTTATTTCCGGCGGGATGGATCCCGCGCTTAAACGTAAATTTCAAGTCAATGCCTCCGAAAACGTCTATATTATAGCACGTGAACGCGCGTAAAGTAAACATATAAACTATAAAATAAAAAAACAAAATTACTGATAAATTATGACAAAATTATGAAAAAAGTGATGTTTCGATTTATGGAATATTAAATATGTAGAATATAATTTCCTATCTGTTTTTTCTTTTGCGCAAGGGGCTTTTGAGGAGAGAAAGAAAGAGCGAGATCGCGCCCGTCACAATGAGAAACCAGCCGAAGATCTTGCGAAGAAGATCGGCATCCCACTTCGAGGAAAGGAGCGCCGCGACAAGCGCGGAAATGACGGCAGGCGGAAGGAACATCCAAAGGTCGGACGCCGAGACAAGACGATGCTTGCAATGGATGCAAAGCGCGACGACGGACATCGGCAAAAATGTCAGAAGATTCAGCCAAGCCGCCGTGCGTCCCTCCACCCCGAGGCAAAGCGTCAGGATCGGGATGAGAAGCGTGCCTCCGCCGAGTCCCATCCCGCCGAGCACGCCGCCCGCAAGCCCCGCAAGAAGATACCACCCCACCCCCTTCACAAGACGAACCTCACGCCCGCATAGATCATTACCCCATAAAAAAGAAAGGTCAAGACGCCTTTCGGGACTTTTCGCAGAAGAAAAGCGCCGATCGCGCCCCCAATGGATACGCCGAGTCCGACTTTCCACGCCAAAGAAAAGTCATGCACACCCCGTAACGTATACACCGTCGCGGAGATCAAAGAGAGCGGCAAAACCACCGCGATCGCCGTCGCATGCGCCCTCTTCTCTTCCGATTTTCCCAAGTACGTCAAGCAGGGAACGACCAGCATCCCGCCTCCGCCCCCGAATAGCCCGTTCGCCGCGCCCGCAAGCAATCCGAAGAGAAGATAACCCGCCTTTTTCCGAAGATCTTTCGACATAGCATTAGTATGCGCTTCGCCCGAAAAGATATTTTCTCCCCCGCGCAAAGAGTGAAAGGACATCCCCCGAATGGCCCTCCAACGATAAAAAACGTCTCCGACTGTAATAATGATGATTTATTAAAAATAATAAATGAAGTTTTCGGGAAATAATCGTTGCTTATTTTTCGGTTATATATTAAAATAGTACAGTACAAAATTCTGTTAAGTACAAAATTTGTATTTGGAAGGATGATTAAATGAAAAAGACTACTTTGAGAACATTACTTACCCTGCTTGCGCTTTTGCTTGTCTTCACGATGATCTTCACCGTTGCGGCTTGTACAAATAAGGACGACCCCACGGATACGGAAGAAGAGAAGCCGTCGGAGGAAACTTTCACCTCTCTCATCACAAACGGTGACTTCTCCTCCACCTCCGGCACGACGCAGCCCTACACGCCCTCAAGCTGGAATTCTTATACGGTCAGCAACGTGACCGATTCCGAGCAAGCCGTCGCGGGCGTCATCGACACCGGCGCGGCGTACGACTCCGCGAAGACCGCTTGGGATAGCATCCCGAATCCTTATGGCGAAGCGAAAGAGAATAAGCTCCTTATGGTCTACAATAAAGAGCTCAACGTCTACGGCTACTATGAGTCTTTCTCCTCCACGGTGGGCGCTTACTACACGATCTCCGCGAAGATCAAGACCGTAAACGTCGAAGGCGCCGGCGTGACCTTCCGCATCTCTTCAAACAACGGTTATCACGCCTTTAATATCCCCGCGGCGGAGGACTTCACGGAATACACCTTCTATCTCATCGCGCCGCAGACCAAGACTTCTTCGGACACTTCGAACTCCATTTACGTCTACCTCACCCTCGGCTACGGCACCGAGAAATCCAAAGGTTACGTCTTCTTCGACGATATCGTCGTGACGAAGATCAAGTCTTCCGAATACAAGACCGCGCAGACCGAAAAGGCTTCCGACACGAAAGTCAAATTCGTCTCGATGCTGCAGCCCGACGGTGAATTCGACTATTACTCCTCCTCTTCTTCGGCGCCTCATACGCCGAGCAGTTGGAGCACCAAGACGGGCGAGTCCGTCGCCGACGCGACCATCTCGACCAGCTATATAAAGCGCGGCATCATCTCCACCGAAGCCGCCGATTGGGCAACGCTCAGCGAGAGCTATCCCAAATATTATCCCACGGAAGGAAATCCCGGCACGAGCGCTTTTGCGACGGGAAACGATGACAAGCACGTCCTCGGCATCACGGCGATCGCACAATCTTCCGGCGATGAAAAATACACCCCCACCGCCGTCGCTTATACTTCCAAAAATCCCATCCATATCGAGATCTCCACGCTTTACGAAGTCTCCGTATGGGTCAAGGCAGCCGTAGACAAGAGCGAAGCGCCCACTTCGATGACGGAAGAGGATTTCGCAAAACAAGGCGCCGCCATTGTCTTGAACGGCGCGGATAAATACTCCATGACCGCCATTCAAACGAACTACGACCTCAACAACGGTTGGGAGAAGATCACCTTCTACATCTTCGGAAACGAATACAGCGCGAAGGACTTCACGATCGAGCTCTGGCTCGGCATGGACGAGAGCGCCGCTACCCTCACCCAAGGCTGCGCTTATTTCGACAAGCTCACCTTCAAATCCCTCGGCACCTTCTCCGATCGCGACGCGAAGCTCAATGAGCTGAAAAATAATCCTGAGCTCTCCGATGACTACAAAACGAGATACGAATACGTCGACCTGAAGTCCATCAAGACGAATATGGTCCCGAATCACGATCTTTCCGATCTTGACCCCGCGACTTCTCTTCCCGTCGGAATGACCTTTGACGCCGTGGATAACGTGGTCGTCAATGAAGGCGACGTCATCACGAAGATGATCGACGCAGCCGCCCTCGCAGCGGATGAAGCCACCTGGACCGCGACTTGGAAAGACATCTATAAGCTCGACGCGAACCCGCTCTATCCTTACGCTTATTCCAACGTCCTTCTGGTGAATAACGTGATTCCCTCCGCTTACAAAGTAACGGCGCTGAAAGACTCTCCTATCGAAGTCAAGCAGAACTTGCATTACAGACTCTCCGTCTGGGTCAAGACGGTCGGGATCGACGAAGACGACAAAATGACGCTCGCGCTCCTCGATGATGCGGACGACTCCAAGCATTCCTTCTCCGTCAATACCGCCGATTATTCGGACGAAATGACGAACGACTATGTGGAATACATCTTCTATCTCCAAGGCGCGAATGCTTCCGCGGCGAATGCGAAAGAGAATTCCAACAAGGTCTATCTCTCCTTCTCCCTCGGCAGCGGCACGAAATACGATCCCTCCTCGTATAAGAAAGGGGCTTTCCTCATCGCGAGCATCAATATGGAGCAGATCACTTACACCGAATACAATAAAGCCACTTCGAGCGATTATTCGACGAAATACTCCTTTGCCTCCGACTCTTCTTCTACGGTCACCAACGGGACTTTCAATTCTTATGACCTTGAGAAGACCGAGATCGATCAAGAGAGCGGTCACGTTAAGCTCCTCGACGAATACGACAATAAAGGCTATTACGTGGCTGCCATTCCTTCGAGCTGGGAGAACAACGTCAACGAAGCTTACGGCACTTTCAAAGTCTCTCAAAATACGAAAGACGGCGTGAAGGACGTGAAAGTCAATAAGCTCATCGCGGGCATCATCAATAAGAATAACATCGATGAGACGAATGCCTATCTCGGACAATTCGGTCTCGACGCGAATCTCTATAACGGCTGGGCGGACAGCGTCGTCGAAAGCACGAAGATGAAGTCCGTCGATTTCAGCGCGCCGAACCTCCTCATGATCACGACGCGCAATAATCCCGACAGCGAGACGATCACCACGATCACCCTCAAGAATACGTACAAGGAAGACGACGCGGATGAAGACGCAGAGGAAAAGGTCAATGATAAGACCTCGACCCCCGCGATCAAGAGCCCTTCGATCTCCCTCTCTGCGAATTCTTACTACGTCTTGAAATTCTATGCGAGAGCCACGGCAGGCACCGTCGGTCAGGTCTATCTCACCACCTCTTCCACCAATACGGAGACTTCGATGGTCTCTCTTGTGGCGTCGGATAATTGGGTGGAATACATCTTCCTCGTCGAGACCGGTCTTTCGAGCGTGAGCGCGAATTTCGAGATCTATTACGGCGAGAAAGGCAATGAAGACACGCCTTACAGCGGAACCATCCTCCTCGACAGCTTCACTTATTACAGCATCGACAAGGATCTCTTTGACGAATACAAGGATCGCGATAATACCGACACCGCGATCTTCACCACCACGACCTTCGACACGGAAAGCACCGATTCCGAGACTGCCGTGAAGCCGAATCTTTTCTCCGGCTCGGGCGAAAGCACTTCCGGATACACGAACAGCGAAGCGCAGGTGGCGGGCGTCATCACGAAGAACTCTTACAAATACGAGAACCTCGGCATCTATAAGACCGAGAAGGTGGAAGGCGACGACAGCACGCAAGACGAGATCGTCGGAAGCCTGACGGCAGACGTCATCTTCTCCACGGCGGGCATCACGGACGCCACCCTCGGAAATTACGTCCTTCTCATCAATAACCGCAAGGCGAATTACTACACCTACGAGACCACTTCCCTCACCCTCGAATCCGACTCTTGCTATAAGTTCTCCGCTTACGTGCGCACCGCTTGGCTCGAGAAAGACGCGAATGCGAAAGTGAAAGTGACCATCGGCGATGACTCTTACACCCTCGACATCAATACCGGCTCTTACGACGAGAACGGCACAGAGACCATCGGCGAATGGAAGCTCGTGAATTTCTATATCAACAACGAGAAAGCCTCCTCCGTCACCGACGCAAAGCTCGCCTTCATCCTCGGTGAAAATACCGAAGACGGCAAGATCAAGGGTTATCTCTTCATTGATAATGTCAGCCTCGCGCCCACAGACAAAGATACCTTTGCCGCCGCGACCGCAGATGACTATACCAGCGTGATCGCCCTCAAGGACGAAGAAACGACCGAAGAGGAAGGCGGCGATGATGACAACGGCGAAGGAAAAGAAGAGAAAAAGAAGATCAGCTCCACCCTCTTCTGGACTTACGTCACCTCCATTGCGATCGCCGTGATCCTTATCGCGGTCATCGCCGCTTGGCTCATCAGAAAGTACGTGCCGAAGAAGACGAAGGGCGCCAAAGGCAAGGCTGCCGCTTCTTACGACAGAAACAATGCTTCGAAGCCCGAAGAGGAAAAGGAAGAGACGAATTCCGGCACGCCGCGTGACGAATATAAAGACTGATCCCTTTCCCCGCATAAACGATCGAAAGAAGGACTTGCAAAACAAGTCCTTCTTCTTTTTTTACAAGCTGCCGCCCAAGGAATTATTTGCTTATATTCCGCGTCTCTTTTCCATATATTATAAAGATATTATAAAGGGACAAAAGTCCGACGGAGAGAGAATGCGCACGCTGAAACAAAGCACCCTTTTCATCATGGTCGTTTCCATCCTTACGAGGATACTGTCTTTCCTTTTCAAAATCTATCTTTCGCGAAAAGTGGGCGCGGAGATCCTCGGACTCTTTCAGATGTGCATATCGGTCTTTGCGCTCTTTTGCACGATATCCGCCTCGGGCATCCCTCTCATCCTTTCGAGGAAGACCGCCGAATACACCGCAAAAAATCGCTCCGAAGAGCTTCATTCCGTCGTGACAGGCGCCGCGCTTCTCTCCCTCGGAGCCGCCTTTTTTCTCGTCGTGACGGCGTTTTTCCTCCGCGATCGACTGACTTTCTTATTCTCGGACGAAAGGTGTCTTCCGCTCTTTTATATCATCCTGCCTGCGCTCATCAGCACCGTGCTCTATCAGCTGATCCGCGGGTACTTGATGGGTAAAAAACACTATATCGAATACAGCCTTACGGAGCTTCTCGAAGAGATCATCAAGATCCTCGCCTGCGTGACCTTGCTCTCAAACGCCTTCCTTTTGCTCTCGAAAGACGTCGCCCTTGCGATCGCCTTCACCGTGACGGATTACGCCGTGATGGCGATCCTTCTCCTTCTTTATTTTCTGAAAGGCGGACGCTTGACAAAACCCGGCGGCGTCAAAGATCTCGTGCGCTCGGGTACCCCCATCACGCTTATGCGCGTCTCGGCGGGCTTCATCTCCTCCTTCATCGCCATTGCGCTCCCCGCGGCGCTCGTTCGAAGCGGACTTTCCGCAGGCGAAGCCGCGGCGGAATACGGCAGAGCCGTAGGGATGGCTTTTTCCCTCCTCTTTGCCCCACTCTCCCTGACCGGCGCGCTCTCCGTGGTGATACTCCCCGAAGCGGCGGCGCTTGCCGCGGAGGGAAGCTGGGATGAGCTCAGACGCAGAGTGGATCATTCCCTTCTCTTCATCTTTTTGATCACGGTCTTCTTTTACGCCCTATACGCCGTGATGGGAGAATGCTTCGGCGAGCTCCTATTCGGCGATAAAAAGGCGGGGACCTTCATCGCGTTCTCCGCCGGAATGGTGATCCCCGTCGCGCTCACCGGTCTCATCAATACCACTTTGAATTCTCTCGGCGAGGAAAGAAAAGTCTTCTTCGCCTTCGCCATCTCCGCCGTCTTTCTCATCGCGGAGATCCTCCTCCTGCCGAAATACATCGGGATCTACGCTCTTTCCGTGGCGGAAAGCACATTCTATCTCTCGCAATTCATATTCGGGATGATCTTCCTTACGAAAAAAAAGGCTTTGAGCGGCGGATCTTTTCGTCCTGCGCTCACTATCATGCTCATCGCCTTTCCGACGATGCTTTTCATGAAAATAACGGATACTTTATGCAAAGATTGCTCGCTCTTTTTGCGCGCGGCGCTCGCCTCGACGGTGGGCGCGGCGACATATGGTCTGCTCCTCTTTCTCTTTCGCCCCATTCCGAATGTAAAGGCGATCCTATTTCGAAATCAAAAGAAAAAGCAGGAGATCAAGAAGCGGCGTTCGCGCGTTTCGCACGCGGCGCGAGAAATCGCTCAAAGAAAGGCATCGTAAGCAGATTGATGGTAAAATTGATCAGCATCACCGGAAGCTGAATCGGAAGCCTCCCCACCATATATACCCAGAAAGTCTTTTTCGTGGCGGCATAAACCAGCCATAAGCCAAGCGTATTCAAGAACATACTGCAGATCACATAGGTGGAAAGATAACTGATCAAAAGAAGGATACGGTGATCCAGCTTGATCTTTCTCACAAGTCCGGGGATAACGCCCATCAAAGCGGAAGCCAGCGTGATCAGCGGGATCCAAGCCCCTTTCGGCCAAATGATACAGCCCAAGACGTCGCCTATAAATCCGACGAGAAATCCCGCAAAAGGACCGAAATAAAAGCCGGCAAGGAAAGTGGGGATGTAGGTAAGGCTGATGGCGTAATTAAGCCCTGCCTGCGTCCATGTAAAGGCATTCAAAAACACGTTTACGGCAGCGAAGAGCGCGATGTACGCTATTTTTTGCGTCGAAATTTTCATAAAAAAAACCTCCTACAAAGAAGGTCCATTGAAAAATATGACTATTCCACAACGAACGCAATAAGCCACCGCAGGGAGCCCCCTTTCGTTTGCAAACAACGTCCCATTTTGCAACACTTTACGCGGCTTATCTACTTTGTGATTTCATTGTATTTCTTTACCAAAAAAAAGTCAAGCGATTATGCTTCCGTCTTCGCTTTTTTGCCGCGGAAACGATAATTTTTATACTTCTGCAAACAAAGGGAAAGCTGCTCCGTCTCATAGGCATAATCGGGGTCTTTCCGCATATAAAAAGCCGTGCCTTGCTTGGTGACGAAAAGAAATTCTTCCTTGGTCTCCACGATCGTCTTCAAAAGGTCGTATGAAACTTCTATCCCTTGCTCTCCCTTACTGCTCTTGCAAAGCTCGTCAAAGCTATCCTCATGAAAGCGAAAAACGAAGACCATCTCGCCGCGAAGCGCGAGGATCTGCCCGTACGTCTTCTTCAAAGAAGAAGGCTGGAAGACAAATTTCATCAAATTGATAAGCAAGATCACCGTGATCGCAAAGATCAAAACAACGGGGGCGCGCAAAAGGACATAAACAACGATCATAAGCGCGCCGAGAAGCATCGCCACGCCGTACATGATCCATTGCGAAAGCCCCACCATTAACTCATTAAAACGTTGGTGCGCTCTGAAATCATAGACCGTTGTATTCTCACAAACAATAGGCTTTTCCATATCCGTCTCCGTTTTTCATTCTATCATATGCGCAAGGGCAAGTCAAGGCGCTATTCGAGCGACCAATCCACCTTTGCTCCGAAACGCGCGAGGAAGGCATTTGCCTTCGAGAAATGCTTACACCCGAAGAATCCCGCATACGCGGAGAGCGGGCTCGGATGAGGCGCTTGCAAAACGAGATGGCGCGAAGCGTCGATAAGGCTCGCTTTACTGCGCGCATTCGACCCCCAAAGGAGAAAAACCATCGGCTTCTCCCTCTCAGAGAGGAGACTGATCACGTGATCGGTGAAGGTCTCCCACCCCTGCCCGCGATGCGAGAGGGGCTGACCGAGCCGAACGGTCAACGTGGCATTCAAAAGGAATACGCCCTCCTTCGCCCATTTCTCCAAAAAGCCATGTGCGGGCGGGACGAAACCGACGTCATCCGAAAGCTCCTTATAGATATTCTTCAAAGAAGGCGGAACGTCTATCCCCTTTCTGACGGAAAAAGAAAGCCCATGCGCCTGCGCGACGCCATAATAAGGATCCTGCCCCAAGATGACGACTTTTACATTCTCATAAGGACAGAGCTTAAAGGCATTAAAAATATCCTCCATCGGAGGGCAAACCGAACGCGTGCGATATTCATTCGCGAGGAAAGCGCGCAGCTCCTTATAATAAGGCTGCGTCCATTCTCCTTTCAAAAGCTCATCCCAAGAATTTCCGATATTTACCATACATATAGTATAACATATCCACATCTTTTTGCAAAGAAGGAAAATACGATTGACTTCCTTCTTTTGGCACATTATAATAACAATATATGCGGGAGTCGTTCAATGGTAGAGCACCAGCTTCCCAAGCTGGCTTTCGCGGGTTCGATTCCCGTCTCCCGCTCCAGAAGGCACTCAGAAATGAGTGCTTTTTTTATTATAAAAGGGAATCGAATAGGGAGCCGCGAGGAACGAGCGCTTTGCCAGGCAAAGGGGAAAGGCTTTGATGCCTTTTCAGCGGGTAGGCCCGCAACAAGCGGGGATTCCCGTCTCCCGCTCCAAAATAGAGGATTTGCCGTGACAGAGTCACGGCTTTTTCTTTATCATAAAGACAAGCGTTTTGCGCTTGGAAATAGGAGAAAGAAAAAGCGAAAATGCGAAGCTTTGGCAAATCCTCGTCTCGGAAGCACACCGCGCCGTGCAGGCGCAGGGAATATCCCAAGGGGAATATTAGCGTCTCCCGCTCCGGAAGGCACTCGGAAATGAGTGCTTTTTTCATTTTAAAAGGGGCTCAAAGAAGATACAAAAACCGCACTCCATACGAAGTGCGGTCTTTTCTTGATCATAAGGAAACGAGCCTTACTGCGAGCGCATTATTCCGCGATCTCGTAGATGCTGACCTGTTTCTTATCCTTGCCCACTCTCTCAAAACGGACGACGCCGTCCTTCAAAGCAAAGAGGGTGTCATCCTTGCCGCGACCCACATTGACGCCGGGATGGATCTTCGTGCCTCTCTGTCTGACGAGAATATTGCCCGCGAGGACAAACTGACCGTCCGCGCGCTTCGTGCCAAGACGTTGCGCCGCACTGTCTCTTCCGTTCCTCGAGCTACCTACGCCCTTCTTGTGAGCGAAAAGTTGCAATCTAATAAACATATCACTTTACCTCCACATTAATGTACCCCGAATAACCCTCTTGGAGATCCTTCACGCTGAGATACAGCGTCTTGAGGATCACTCCGCAATCATGCCTTTCGGCATCGGTCATTTCTTCGGGCAGGATGATTTCGAGCTCACCGCTCTCCTCTTCCACGTGATACTGCGCTTTGACCCCCACGACTTTCAACACGCCGAGGAGCGCGCCCTGCATCAGCGCCGACAGCCCTGCGCAGACGATGTCCGCACCGCTGTCCGCATACCCCGTATGACCACGGGACTCTATTCGGACGAAATCTTCGCCTCGTTTATGAAATACCACCTCAGTCATTATTTAACAATGGACTTGATGAGTACTTGCGTAAACGGCTGTCTATGACCTTGACGCTTGCGCTCATTCTTCTTCGCCTTGTACTTAAAGACGATGATCTTCTTGCCCTTACCCTGCGCCAACACTTCGGCTTCGGCATAAGCGCCCGCAACGGTGGGGTTTCCTGCGGAAACACCCGCTTCGTCGCTGACCATGAGCACGTCAAACTTCACGATGTCACCGACATTCGCCTCGAGCTTTTCGACCTCGAGCTTCATGCCGCTTTCCACCTTATACTGTTTTCCGCCTGTCGCGATAATAGCGTACATATACTACCTCCTCTTACCAGTCTCGCTGAATGGGGTGAGCAAAAAGCTACTTGGATACCCGTATCATGCGGCTCAAGCATTATCGTATCATTTTTCCCTTTATGCTGTCAAATGAAAATGCGCACATACGCGAAATATTTTCGCGCGCGCAAAAATCAAAGCATCTTATACATTTTGTCGCGATCGTCGAAGAAAGCAAGCGCCCCCAAAGCAGGCGTATCCTCCGGCGATTTCGGGACATTGACAGGGATCTTCAGCCGTCCATAGAGGAAATCCGAAAGCCCATAGCTATTCGCAAAGCCGCCCGTCAAAGTGATCCCTGCGTGATACACATCCTCGATGAGCTTCTCGGGGCACATCATCGACACGCTTTCGATGACGTCAGCAAGATTCAAAGCGACGTCGCACATCATCGGGAAGATCTCATTCGCCGTGATCTCGGTCTGATGAGGGGTATTATCCACGAGATTTCGTCCCGAGACCTGCGCGTCGATAAGCTGATTGTCATAGAAAGAGCCGATCTTTATGCGGAGCTCCTCCGCCCTCGTCGGCGAGATCCCCAAACGATAATTGTCCGCGAGATAAGAGCATATCTTGCGGTCCACGGCGTTCGCACAGACCGTAACTGAACAGCCCGTAATGATCCCCGTCGGTCCGACGATGGCGACATCGGAGACGGACGCGCCGCAATTCACAATGAGATTATAATCGCTGGACAGCAAAGCGCTGATCGCGATGGGCGTCTCCATCAAAATGGGGCTCTTCAACCCAGCGCTCGCCAGCACGTTCTCGAAATTTTTCCTTTCGACGACGGAAGTGCCGCAGGAGATCAAAGCGATGACCTCCAACTTGGGCGAAAGAAAACTGCGACGCGGCAAAGCCTTTTTCATAAAATCCTTGAGCATAAGCACCGCCGCTTCCGCATTCTCGATGACACCCTCTTTGATGGGATGGATCAAAGAAGCGCTATGCGAGCGATCACGGCTCTTCATATATCGTTTTGCCTCGGAACCGGACGCCAAAAGCTTGAGCTTTCCTCTCTGCTTCGTCACAGCGACGACAGACGGCTCTTTGAGCACGACGCCTTTTCCACGCGCCGCGATCACCGTCCAGGCATACCCCATATCCAAAACCAATTCACTACTATACATTTTCCACTCCCATTTCCGACAATGCCTGTCGAAGTTTTTCCACGGGCAATCCCATAATACAGCTGAAACTGCCCTCGTATCTTTCCACCACGACGCCGTCCTGCACGCCGTACGCGCCTGCTTTATCCAAGGGAGAATATCCCTTGACATAGCGCAGGATGTCCTCCTCCGTGAGCTTCTTGAAGATGACATCCGCCTTATCGTAAAAAACGCGGCTCTTCTTCCCCCATTTGATCGCAACGCCCGTATAAACGCTATGCCTGACGCCGGAGAGCTCGCGAAGCATCTCGCAGGCTTTCTCCTCCGTCTCGGGCTTTCCGTAATACTTGCCACGGCGATAGACGAGGGTATCCGAGCTGATGACGAGCGTATCCTCCGCCGAAGAGATGCCTTCCTGCTTGGCGAGGGCAAGATCCATCACGCGGAGATGCGGACGGAGATAACGGGATCTTTCTTCCTTATCCGTCTTACACACCTCGAATTTCGGCAAGATCTCCGCAAGCAATTCTCTTCTGCGCGGAGACGCCGAGCATAACAAAACTCTCGTCATATTTGTATTATACTATATCGACAAAATAATGTAAAGAAAGATATTTTACGCAAAGCGTTCTTCCCCTGCCGAAAAGCGCATAAGGCGAAGCGCGCGTGACATAAGATACTCTATGAAATGGTACAAACGAACCATCGTCCTTGCCATCGGACTTTTCACGGAGCTCATCTTCGCCGCCCTCTCCGCCATACTTATTCGAGCGAACGGGGAATGGGTAGCGTCCCTTGTCCTCCCTTATTTCGTCCCGAAAAGCCCCTTCTTTTTCAGCCTGCTCGGAGAAGGGATCTATCTTTTCTCGGCACTCTCACTCGCCCTCTACGGAGAAAGCAAAAAAGACCTTCCGAAAGGGATCCTTCTGACCCTTCTCGAAGGCGCCTCCGAGCTCCTCTTCCTCTCCTTCTTCTTCGAGCTCACCTATGAAATCACCTCTTTTTTCCTTGCGACGGCGTGTCTTCTTTTCTCCTTCTTCAATTTGCGCCTCTTTGCCGCGAAGAACGAAAACGCCGCGCTTATCCGTCTCCCCGTCGTCGTGATAAAAACCTATATCTGGACGATCCTTTACTGCGTCTTGACGCTGAATTTCACATAAAGAGCCTGCACTTGCGCTGAAAACACTTGAAAAAACCGCGAAATATTGATATAATCAATATATGTTACTCGCAATGGACGTTGGAAATACGAATATCAAGCTCGCCCTCTTCGACGGAAAAGAGATGAAATCCAGCTGGCGTATCTCCGCCACCATCATCCGCACCGCCGATGAATTCGGCATCGCTTTCAGGGACATTTTCACCGCGCACGGATATTCTTTCAGCGACGTGGACGGCATCATCATCAGCTCCGTCGTCCCGACGCTGAACTACACATTGGAGCACGCTTGCACCTATTATATGCATATCAAGCCCTTGATGGTCTCCTCCCTCGTCAAGACGGGGATCTCCATCGACTATGCCATTCCCAAGGCGCTCGGCGCGGACAGGATCGCATCCTCCACCGCCGCTTTCGCCCTTTACGGCGGACCTTGCATCGTCGTGGACATGGGCACGGCGACCACTTTCAACGCCATCTCCAAAGACGGCGTATTCCTCGGAGGCGCCATCGCGCCCGGCATGAAGACGAGCCTCGACGCGCTTGTCTCTCACGCCTCGCAGCTCCCCCTCGTGGAGCTCTCCCTTCCCTCTTCCCCCATCGGAAAAAACACTATCACAAACATGCAATCCGGCATCATTTACGGCTATCGCGGTCTGGTGGAGAATATCATCCGCGAGATCAAGCGCGAGCTCGGCGAGGAGACGAAAGTCATCGCCACGGGCGGCATGACCAGCGTCATTTTATCAGAAAATACGGAATTTATCGATTATTACGATCGCGCACTTACATTAAAAGGACTTCAGATCTTATACGAGCTGAACGCATAAAGGAGGACATTATGAAAAAAGTAGGCATCGCCCTGCTCGGACTCGGCGTCGTCGGAAGCGGCACTTACCGCATCTTGGAAAGCAAAAAAGAAAAAATCATGCGCGACTTCGGCGTGGAGCTCGAAGTCAGACACGTTTTGGAAAAAGACACGTCCAAAGCCGTCGCCCTTGGGATCGACCTTTCAAAGGTCTCTTGCGACATCGAGAACGTCGTGAAAGATGACAAGATCTCCGTCGTGGCGGAATTCTTCGGCGGGATCGAGCCCGCGCGCACTTTCCTCCTCGCCGTCCTGAAGGCAGGCAAGAGCATCGTGACTTCCAATAAAGAGCTTTTCTCCAAGCATTGGCCGGAGCTCGAAGCCGCAGCGAAAGAGACCGGCGCAGGCATCTATTTCGAGGCCTCTTGCGGCGGTGGCGTGCCTATCATTCGCGCCCTGCACGAAAGCTGCCAAGGAAATGACATCCTCGAGATCAAGGGCATCGTGAACGGCACGACGAATTATATCCTTTCCAATATGAGCGAGCACGGAAGCGACTATGCGGAGACTTTGAAAGAGGCGCAGAAGCTCGGATACGCCGAAGCGAATCCTTCCGCGGACGTGGATGGCTTCGACAGTACGTACAAGCTCTCCATCCTCTCCTCCCTCGCTTTCAATAAAAGAGTGCCTTACACCTCGATCTATCGCGAAGGCATCAGCAAAGTCACGATCGACGACATCAAATTCGGAAAAGAATTCGGTCTCACCGTAAAGCTCCTTGCCATCAGCAAGAACGTCAACGGAAAGATCGAGGCGCACGTCTACCCCGCTTTCATCCCGGACGATCATCCTTTAGCGAAAGTCAGCGGCGCATTTAACGGCATTTACGTCGTAGGCGACAATGTCGGCGAACTGATGTTTTACGGCAAAGGCGCGGGCGACCTTCCCACGGGAAGCGCCATCGTCTCCGACATCGTTTACGCCGCCACGCGCGCGGAACATAGGCGCTATCCCTTCATCCTCGAAGCGGAAGCGCAGGACTTCAATGACGACTTCGTCAGCGAGTATTTCCTCCGTCTGACCGTCAAAGACGAGACGGGCGTACTCTCCGCCATCACGGGCATCCTCGGAAAGGCGGGCATCAGCATCGACAGCATGGTACAAAAAGCGGGATCGAACGGAAAAGCGACGCTTGCCTTCGTCACGCAAAAGACCACGGAGCTCACCTTCCGCAAGGCGCTTTCCGAGCTGGAAGCCGCTCCTTGCGTCACCGAGATCAACAGCGTGATCCGCGTGGAAAAATAAGGTCAAAAGAGAATAAATCCTATTTTATAATACAGACAAAAGAGAAGATGGCGATACCCCGCCATCTTCTTTCGTTTTAAAGTCTTTTCGACGAATCACACTTAAGACGCTTTTAGATCAGATCCTCGTCATCCTTTTTCGGCTCTTCCTCTTCCTCTCCGAAAGAGGAAGACTTCGAAATCACAAGCTCATCTTCGCCATGACGATCCGAAGAGGAAAACGGAATCTCGATCTCATCGGAATCGGAAGATATCTTTTCCGTCGAGAAGAGATCGTCCGTAGAGGTGGGCGCTGCCGTCGGGAAAATGTCGAAGTCATCGACCTCCTTCTTCACGGGAGCCGAGCCCTTGGGCACGAAGGACGAAGGCACAAACATTCCGGGACGCGCCGCGGGCTTCTTCGGCTCCGGCTTCGCTTTTTTGGATTCTTTCTCCTTGAGCTTACGCTCTTTTTCTTCCTCTTTTTCGCGCTTCTTACGTTCTTTTTCTTCTCTTTCTCTCTCTTTCTGCGCGGCGCGCTCTCTCTCGCGGAGCGCCTTCTTATCCACTTTCTCTTCCGCCGCGGGCGCCTCCTCTTCCTCCTCTTCCTCTACGGCGGTGGGAATGAAGATAGCGGTCTGCTGCACCTTTTCCTGCGACGTCTCCGCTTCGGGCGCGACGACCGGCTCCGCCGACTTGACAGGCTCCGGAGCGGGCTCTTCCGCGACGCTTACTTCTTCGATTTCATCCGGCTGCTCATCCGCAAAGAGGTCATCCGAGAAAAGCGGGATCTCGATATCCTCGGAAGGCTTTTCCGCCTTATCGGGAGCGATGCCTTCCGAAGCCGCCGTCAC
>JAGCXI010000040.1 GCA_017961365.1 Clostridia bacterium | reverse complement strand
AGGTGCGGCTGGATCACCTCCTTTTAAGGAGCTACGACAAAGTAGCTACAAGTCTAGTTCGGTGGAAACACCGATCGGCAGATATGCCTTGAAATATCCCCTTCGGAAGGGTTAAAAATCCAAAACTAGGAAATGCTTGCTTTCTCGCTGATCTATTCGAAGCTACTTGCAAAGAAAGAAACGTCTCGGACGAAAGAAAGAGACGCGTCTATAAAGGGAGAATGGTATATGCTCGGCGCTGTACTGTTCTTTTTTTTATCCGAGAGAGGGCGAGCGGGAAAGCCGTTTTCGGCGTCGCTTTTCGCGAAGATCGCATAGGCTTTCGCAATAGTTGACAAGCGACCCATTAGCTATATATAATTTATAAGCGAAGGAAGGGGGACAGAAAATGTTGCATGTAAAACCCGTGATCGACGACAGCTGCGAGGCGTTTCTTCTGGCGGAAGGGGTGGAGAGCGCTTACGGCGAAGGATTGGACGTGGCGCTATATGAAGAGGAGAAGATCATCGGCGCGGCGCATATTTCCTTCCTGCCCGATTGCGCGCTTTTGGAGGGCGTATACGTGACGCCGTCGAGGCGCGGCATTGGGCTCGGGGACTTCCTGACGAGGGCGACGATGGACGCATATACGCGTTCTTTGCCTTTCTTTCGGGTGGCGTACGTCGACGATTATTTTCTGAAATTCGGATTTACGGAAAAAGACGGCGGAATGGAGATCGCGAGCGAAGCGATCAGATTTCCGTCGCATTGCGGAGGACATAAATGAAGAGCGATATCGAGATAGCGAGAGAATGCGCCCTGCGCCCGATCGGGGAGATCGCGGCGAAACTCGGGCTGACGGAAGAGGACATCGAGCAATACGGCAAGTATAAAGCCAAGATCGCAAGGAAGCCCGCCGCAGGGAAGGGCAAGCTTATCCTCGTCACGGCGATCAACCCGACGCCGCTCGGCGAAGGAAAGACCACGGTCTCCATCGGGCTGGCGGACGCTTTTACCTTGATGGGGAAGAAATGCGCCCTTGCGCTGCGCGAGCCCTCCTTGGGCCCCGTTTTCGGCATCAAAGGCGGCGCCACGGGCGGCGGATACAGCCAAGTCTTGCCGATGGAGGATATCAACCTTCATTTCACGGGCGACCTCCACGCCATCACCGCGGCGAATAACCTTTTGGCGGCGCTTATCGATAATCATATCAAATTCGGCAATGAAAAGCGGATCAAGGTGATCACGTTCCGTCGCGCGATGGACATGAACGAGCGCTCGCTGAGGAAGATCATCCTTTGCGCAAAGGGCGGCGCGGACGGGGAGCCCCATGAAGGCGGCTTCGACATCACCGCCGCGTCCGAAGTGATGACAACGCTATGCCTCGCGGAAAACGTCACAGACCTTAAAAAGAGGCTGGCGTCCATCATCGTCGGCTATGACGAGGACGGAAACGCCGTGACCTGCGGCGATCTCGGCGCGGAAGAGGCGATGGCGATCCTTTTGAAAGACGCCGTCAAGCCGAATCTGGTCCAGACCATCGGCGGCACGCCCGCTTTTATCCACGGCGGACCTTTCGCGAATATCGCGCATGGATGCAATAGCGTCATCGCCACGAAGACGGCGCTTTCCCTCTCGGACATCACGGTGACGGAAGCGGGCTTCGGCGCGGATCTCGGCGCGGAGAAGTTCCTCGATATCAAGTGTCGCAAGGCGGGGCTGAAGCCCGCCGCCGTGGTGCTCGTCGCCACCGTGCGCGCTTTGAAATACAATGGCGGCGTGGATAAATCCGCGCTGACGACGGAGGACATTCCCGCTCTCGAAAAAGGGATCGTGAACCTCGGCGCGCACGTGGAAAACCTCACGAAAGTCTTCGGAGTGCCCCTCGTCGTCTCCATCAATAAATTCGCATCGGACACGGAGGGCGAGATCGCTTTCGTGAAAGAGTATTGCGAGAAACTCGGCGTAAAAGCCGTGATCAACGAATGTTTCTTGAAGGGCGGCGAAGGGGCGCTCGCGCTTGCGGACGAGGTCCTGAAAGCCGCGGAGAAAGACTATGCGCTTCATTATGCATATGAGCTCTCCGACCCCTTGAAGACCAAGATCGAAAAGGTGGCGAAGCGGATCTACGGCGCGGCGGAAGTCACCTTCTCCGAGACGGCGGAAGCAAAGCTGGCGGCGGCGGAGAAACAGGGTTTCGGCGGTTTTCCCGTCTGCATCGCGAAGACGCAATACTCCCTCTCGCCCGATCAAAAAGCGCTGGGTCGCCCCACGGGGTTCACCTTCCCCGTGACGGATGTGACGGTGCGCGGCGGCGCGGGCTTCGTCGTGGTGGAATGCGGCTCCGTGATGTTGATGCCGGGGCTGCCCAAAGAGCCGAACGCATATAAAATGACGATATCCGAGGACGGCGTCATCGACGGTTTGTCCTAAGAAAAAGAAAAGAGGACTGATATGGAAAGCACGAATTTTATAGAAGAGATCATCGAGAAAGAGCTTGCGGAAGGGAAAGTGACGGGCGTCGTCACGCGTTTCCCGCCCGAGCCGAACGGATACTTGCATGTCGGCCATGCGAAAAGCCTCGCCATCAATTTCGGGATGAAGAGGAAATATCACGGCGCGTGCAACTTGCGTTTCGACGATACGAACCCCACGAAAGAGGACGTCGAATACGTAAATTCCATCAAGGAAGACATCAAGTGGCTGGGCTTCGAATGGGATAAAGAGCTCTATGCGAGCGATTATTTCGATCAAATGTATGAATACGCCCTGAAACTCATTCGCGACGGAAAGGCTTATGTCTGCGATATGAGCGCGGAGGAGATTACGAAGAACCGCGGCACCCTCACCGAGCCGGGCGTGGAGAGCCCGTCGAGAAATCGCTCCGTGGAGGAGAATCTCAAGCTCTTCGAGGGGATGAAAAACGGCGAATTCAAGGACGGCGAGAAGGTGCTCCGCGCCAAGATCGATATGGCGAGCCCGAATATCAATATGCGCGACCCCATTCTTTATAGGGTGCTCCGCGCCACGCATCATCGCACGGGCGACAAGTGGTGTATCTATCCGATGTATGACTTCGCGCATCCCATCAGCGACTGCATCGAAGGCATCACGCATAGCATCTGCACCCTCGAATTCGAGGATCATCGCCCCCTCTATGATTGGGTGAAATATAATTGCGGCTTTGGGGATAACCCCCGCCAGATCGAATTCGCGAGGCTCGGGCTCACCCGCACCATTATGAGCAAGCGTTATTTGAAGCGCCTTGTGGACAGCAAGGTCGTGGAAGGCTGGGACGATCCCAGAATGCCCACGCTTTCGGGCATGCGCGAGAGGGGATATCCCCCCGAGGCGCTCCTCGATTTCTGCGACAGGATCGGCGTGGCGAAGAGCAATTCGATGGTGGAAGTGGGGCTTCTCGAGCATTGCGTGCGGGAGAACCTGAATGCGAATGCGACGCGCGCGATGGTGGTGAAATCTCCCTTGAAACTCATCATCAAGAACCTTACGGCGCCCGTTACCGTGGAAGTGGAGAATAATCCCACGGCGGAGAATGCGGGCGCGCATAAAGTCACGCTCACGCCGGAGATCTATATCGAAGAGAGCGATTTCTCCCTCGATCCTCCCCCGAAATATCACCGTCTGAAGCCGGATGGCATGGTGCGTCTCAAAGGCGCGTATATCGTGAAATACCTTTCGCACGAGATCGGCGAGGACGGGAAGGTGAAGAGCGTCACTTGCGAATACATCGAGGACAGCATGTCGGGCGGCGCGAACGCGGGCATTAAGGTGAAGGGCGTCCTGCATTGGGTGCCCTCCACGGCGAAGGACGTCGTCTTGAACGACTATGATTATCTCTTGGACGAGGTGGAGGACGGTAGGGACTTCGGCGAAAGGCTGAATCCCGTCACGAAGACGGTCTTCCTCGGCAAGCAAGAGCCGTTCTTGGACGAGGCGCCCGCGGGCGCGAGATATCAATTCATGCGCCTCGGGTATTACGTCAAGAATAAGAAAGGTGAGTACAATCTCATCGTCGGCTTAAAGGACAGCTACAAGGGATAAACGCGTCGCATAAAGGCGCAGGCGCGCGCATAGGCTACTACTATGGAAAGACTTTTCGTGTACATAGTAGACCGTCCTTTTGCGGGACACCGCGACGCGCTCGCGGGGCTGACGCCGCTTTCTTGGCTCCTGCGTGCTTTTAAGGATCTGCCGCATCGCGCGGTGACGGAGGATGGCGAGATCGAGGAGATCTCCGCCGCGTATGCCGCCGTGATCCCCACGACGATGCCCCTTGTGACGGGAGACGTCCTCTCGGAGATCGCGGAAGAGATGGAGCGAAGATCCATTCCTTCTTTGGAGATCGGAGAAGGGCGGATCTACGCCCGAAACGCTTTCGGCAAAGCGCCGACAAGGCGGCTTTGGCTTCCTGTCTTTCGCTCGGTGGAAAAGGCGGCGGATCACGCCGCGGCGGAGCGAGAGCTTTATAGAAGGATCGCCGAAACATCCGCGCAAAACGGCGTTATTATCCCCGATGTGGAAAGCGTACGGATCGACGCCGGCAGCACGATCAAGGCGGGCGCGGTCATCGAGCCTTATTCCATCGTGAGGGGGAGCGAAATAAAGGAAGACGCGCGGATCGGTCCTTTTTCCACCGTCGAGGACAGCGTGGTCTCGGCAGGCGCCGTCATTTGGTCCTCCGTTGTCAAAGAGAGCGTCATCGGGGAGAAGACGAGCGTGGGACCTTTCGCGTACGTGCGAATGGGGAGCGCCGTCGGCGCGGGGTGTCGGATCGGCGATTTCGTGGAAGTGAAAGCCTCCTTTCTCGAGGATGGCGTGAAAGCCGCGCATCTTGCTTATGTCGGAGACGCGGAAGTCGGGCGAGGGACGAATGTCGGATGCGGCGCGGTCTTCGCAAATTACGACGGCAGGAAAAAGCATAAAACCAAGGTGGGGAAGGGCGTCTTTATCGGCGCGAATACGAATCTTGTCGCTCCGATCACCGTCGGAGATGAGACGTATATCGCGGCGGCGACCACGGTGACGAAGGACGTCCCGCAAGGCAGTTTTGTGATCGGAAGATCCAGAGCGGAATGTAAGAAGAGAGAATGATATGTTGATCGTCGGACTCGGAAATATAGGCGCGAAATACGAAGGCACCTATCATAACGTCGGTTTCTCGGTGGCGGACAAGCTTGCCGAGCGTTTCATGCTGACCTTTAAGGACGCGCCCACCCTCTCCGCGATGATGGCGGAAGGGAATGTGGACGGAAAGAAAGTGCGCATTTTGAAGCCCACCACCTTTATGAACCTCTCCGGCGTGGCGGTGAAGTCCGCTTTGACGAAATTCGAGCCCGCGACGGAGGATGTGCTCATCATTTATGACGACATCGACCTGCCGCTCGGGGCGACGAGACTGCGCGAAAAAGGGAGCGCGGGGACGCATAACGGCATGCGCAGCGTGACCTCGCTTTGCGGCGAGCTGCCGAGGCTTCGCGTCGGCATCGGCAGACCGCATGAAGAGGAGGATCTCGCGTCTTACGTCTTGAAGAAGGCGGGGAAAGAGGCGAAAGAGATCTTGGCGGGGGCGGCGGAGCGCGTCGCGGACGCTGTCGAAAGATATTTGAAAACGTCGGATTTTTCCGCATTTTCGAGGGAGATAAACACGCCGAAAGCCTGATCTTTTCCGCGCTTTATCGGGATTATGGAAAGTCTTTATTATAAGGGCTTTGAGATATACGAACGCATATATGATGAACTCGCCGGCGAAAAAAAATCGCTGGTTTTCGGCATATCCGACCCGCAAAAATCACATCTCGCGGCGGCGACAAGGGGGAAGCTCCTTTATCTCGCTTCGACGGAAGAATCCGCCCTCGCGGCGACGGCGGAGATCTCTTCTTACGGCACGACGGCAGTCTATCTGCCGCCTCGCGGCGACGTCCTTCTCGGCAGAAGAGCGGACGCGCTTTCTTATGCGCGCATCGCCGCCTTGACAAAGCTTTTGTCGGGGGAGGTGAAAGTGCTGGTCACGACGGTGGAGGCGGTTTTTTCTTATCTTCCGCGCCCCGAAGACGTGAAAAAGGCGACGATCACCCTCCGCCTGCGCGAGAGTCTCTCTTTCTCCGAGCTCCTCCCGAAATTGATCTATGCGGGATATGAGCGCGTGGACAGCGCGCCCAAGAAGGGCGAATTCCGCCTCGTGGGCGACATTCTTTATATCTTCCCTGTCTCTTCCGAAGATCCCGTCAAGGTGGAATTCCTTTATGACGAGATCGAGAGCATCAAGACCTACGCGCCGGATTTCCTCTCCGTGAAAGGGAGCGCGGACGCGCTGACGATCTCTCCCGCGAGCGAGATCCTTCTCACCAAAGAGGACGTTTCCGTGATCACCAAGCGGATCGAAGAGGCGCGCGGACTGCAAAATCGCGCGGCGAAGCTCCGTACGGACGACGTGCTTTCCGCGCTCTATCTTCGCGCGGCGGCGAATCCTTCCGACAGCGGGCTGACCTATTTTCTGCCGTTTATGAAAGAGAAGCGGGCGACGATCTTCGATTATCTCGAAGGTTTCTCCGTCGCGGTGGACGAGCCCAAGAAGGTCTTTGAGGGATTTTCGTCCTTCCTCGTCTCGCATTACGGCAGAGTGGAAAGGCTCGCGCGGGACGGCGAGGTGCTTTCCTCGCATCGAGACGCCGTGGTCGGAGAGAGGGTCATCATGAGCGCGCTTTCCGCCATGCCGCAACTGGGGCTCTCCTCTTTTGTGGAAAAGATCAGCGCGCGGGAAGGTGCTTTCACCCTAAATTCCGCCGCGCTTCCGAATTATCTTAAAAATTCGAATATGCTGCTCGGCTTCCTCTCGGACGAGCTGAAGCAGGGAAGAAAGATCACGATCTTCGCGGAAGATAAAGAGCACGCCGAGTCCCTTAAAAAGCTCCTTGGAGAGCTTTCTTCCGCCGTGACGGTGCTTCCGCGTCCTTTGCGGCGCGGATTCGTCTCCAAGAGCGAAGGCGTCACCCTCATCGGAAGCGGCGATATCCTCTCCAAAGCCTCTGCGATCCGTCTTCCCACCCGCGCGGTCATCGCGCCGAAAGTGGGGGATTATATCGTGCATGAGGATTTCGGCATCGGGCGCTGCCTCGGGCTTGTCCACATCAAGAATTACGCGGGCGAGGGGGATTATCTCGCCATCCAATACGCGGAGCAGAATAAGATCTATCTCCCCGTTGCGCAGATGGATATGCTCAGCGTGTACAGCGGCTCGGAAGAGGAGCCGCCTCTTTCGAATCCCAATAAAGGGGACTTCGAGAAAGAGAAAGCAAAGGCGAAAAAGTCCATCAAAAAGATGGCGCTGGATCTCGTGGAGCTTTATGCGAAGCGGGAAAAGACAAAAGGCGTGAAATATCCGCCCGATAATGAACTGATGCGGCAGTTCGAAGCCGCTTTCCCCTATGAGGAGACGGCGGGACAGGTCGCGGCGATCGCGGACGTCAAGGCGGACATGGAAGGCGGAAAGGTGATGGATCGTCTGCTCTGCGGAGACGTGGGTTTCGGCAAGACCGAAGTGGCGCTACGCGCCATCTTTAAGACCATTCTCGCGGGAAAGCAGGTGGCTTTTCTCGCCCCTACGACCATCCTTGCGGAACAGCATTACGAGACCGTGGCGGAGCGGCTGCGGCCTTTCAAGATCAAATGCGCCTGTTTGACGCGTTTTTGCACGCCCAAAGAGACCAAAGAGATCCTCACGGGGCTGAAGAACGGCTCGCTCGGCGTCGTCATCGGGACGCATCGGGTGCTCTCGAAAGACGTGGAATTCTATGACATCGGGCTGCTCGTCCTTGACGAAGAACAGCGCTTCGGCGTGGAGCATAAAGAGAAGATCAAGAGCCTGCGCACGAGCATAAACGTGCTCTCGATGTCCGCCACGCCCATCCCGAGGACTTTACACATGTCGCTTTCGGGGATCCGAGACATCAGCCTCATCGACACGCCGCCCAAGAATCGGAAGCCCGTGCGCACGGTGGTGGCGGAATACTCTCCCGCGATGCTGAAGGACGCCGTGACGGCGGAGCTCGAGCGCGGAGGGCAGGTCTTTATCCTTTATAATAACGTCGCGCGGCTCGCCGCTTTTGCGGAGGGAGTTCGCGAGCTCGTGCCGCAAGCCCGGATCGTGACGGGACACGGAAAGATGGCGGCGACGGAGCTGGAAGAGAATATCCATAAGTTTTATAAGAAGCAAGCCGACGTTTTGATCTGTACGACCATCATCGAGAACGGCATCGACATCCCGGACGCGAATACCCTCGTCGTCGTGGAGGCGAATCGTCTCGGGCTCTCGCAGATGTATCAGCTCAAGGGGCGCGTAGGGAGGAGCGAGCGTCTCGCATACGCTTATTTCACCTTCCCCGAGGGGTTGCTTTTGACGGGAGACGCGGAGAAGAGACTCAAAGCGCTTTTGGAAAATGACGACCTCGGGAGCGGCTATCGTCTCGCGATGATGGATCTCGAGATCCGCGGCGCGGGGAATGTGCTCGGCGCGGAACAGCACGGGCATATCGAGCGCGTGGGTTATGATATGTATTGCGCGCTCCTTCGCGAAGCCATCGCGGAACTGAACGGAGAGACGCTGCCCGAAACGGGGAACGTGGAGCTCTCCGTCAAAGCGGACGCATATCTACCGAAAGATTATATCGAGAGCGAGCTGCAGCGCCTTCGTTTTTATAAGAAAATCGCCGCAATATCCGACGAAAAGAGCAAAAACGCAGTTCTGCGCGAAATGGAGGAGAATTTCGGGATGCCGCCCGTTAAGGCGCATTCGCTCGTGCTTATCGCGTATATGAAAAGCGTCGCCGCTTCTCTCTTTATCAAGAAAATATCCGTTTCGCTCGGCGAAGTGCGCGTGACGTATGCGGACGAGACCTATCCCGTCAGCGCGAATGTCAGAAACGCCCTTCATTTTATGAAGGACGAGGTCAAGTCGGTGGACGTGACGGGCGCGGAAGTGACTTATAACGTGAAGGCGGGGAGCGTGATGGGGAAGGTAAATCTTCTCACGAAATTCCTTCTCGCCGTCCGCGGGGACAGCCTGACCGCGACGGAAAAATGATCGCGTCGGCGGATCTCCTCCGCAACGAAATCCCGATTTCGCACGCCGCGCGCTTTGCCGCCCTAAGCGGCGGCATTTCCAAATTTTGCCGAATAATTTTATGTGCGCACGCAAAGCGGATTGTGCTATAATACAAATATGAACCCGCGTTCTTCAAGGATATTGCTTTTGATTTGCTTGCTTCTTTGCGTGGCGATGACGCTCACGGGATTTTCCGCCTGCGAAGAGAAGGTTTCTTATGAGCTTTCCTTGGACGACGCGCTTTATCCGGGCGCGGAGATCCCGCTCGTTTTGGTGTCGGCGGCAGGCGAGGAGCCCCTTTCCGAGGGCTATGAGATCGTCGTTTCGAGCGGCGCGGAGGTGGCGTCCGTGTCGGACGGCGTTCTTTTTATCGCGAAGACGGCGTCTGCGGGGGATGCTTTTACGCTCTCCGTGACGGTCGGCGGGGTCAGCTTTACAAAGACTTTCGTCGTGACGGCGATCACGGCGCAGGAGGTCACTGTCCTCGCGCCGGACGAAGCGAAGGCGGGAGACGAGATCCTTTTGAAAGCGAGGATCAGCCCGAATGAAAGCCTTCCCGTGACCTATCAGCTTCTCCGCGGAAATGCCACGCTCGAAGGGGACAAGCTTTCTATCGGCGCGGATGCGGATTACGGCGAGTATGTAGTGGTTCGCGCGCTCTGCGGCGATGCCGTCAGCGCGGAAAAGCATATAAAAGTCAAGACCTATCAACCCCGATCCCTCACCATCACATCCGAAGAGGACGCTTGTCCGGCGGGGGATAGCCTTGCCGTGCGGGTGGAGCTCTCGCCGAATTATACGGACCTGCCGTTATACGTTACTTTCGAGACGGGCGGCGCTTATGCGGAGTATGACCGCGAAAATGCGCTCCTCAAGGTGTCTCCGAATGCGCCCGAGGGGGCGAATATTTTGCTCGTTGCAAGCTGTGGGACGAAAGTCGCTTGGAAAAATATCCGCGTGGGGCGTCCCGTCCCGCGGGCGATCACGGTGTCGGACGGCGGCAGCGCCGTCACAACGGGCGAAACGCGGACATTTACCTATGCGCTGACCCCCGTGAATGCGGATGATTCCGACGTGGAAGTCCTCTTGCTTCGCGGCGGGAATTTCATCGAATGGGAAGAGGGTTCCACGACGTTTAAGGTGAAAGACAGCGCGCCGCGCGGGAGCGAGATCGTTTTCCGTGTGTCGGCGTCCGTCGAAGCGGAAGACGTGACGGTGCGCTATCTCGTGGAGACCGTGCGTTCCGCGAGCCTTGCCATCTCGACGGCGGCAAACGCCGATTCTTATCTCGGAGAAGGCGAGCAGGCGAGGATCAGCGCGGAAGTCGTGCCTTCGGACTGGGCGGGCGACGTGATCTACAAAGTCCTCGACGGCGCGGATCTCGTGGAAGAAGTGTCGGCGGGCGTCTTCGCCGTGAAAGCGGGCGCGGGGAGGGGCGTCGTCAGGATCTCGGCGGTGACCTCGGACGGCGTCGGGAGCAACGAAGTCTCTTTCTCCGTGCGCGGCAGATATGAGCGCAGGGTGTATCAAAACTGGAGCGAGGTCACTTTGAAGACCTCGAAAGAGGGACATTTCATTTGGATGGTTTTGCCCGAGATCTTTGACGTGCCGAGCGAGCAAAGCACGATCTTGGTGCCTTACGAAGTCACGGATCTCATCCTCGAAGGGCATTATGACGGCACGGAAGACACCGTTTATCAAGGGCTTTATTTCTATTTCCGAAACGCGGCGACCCGCACGGTCACCCTCTCGAATTTTGCCACCGCCGCCACCTACGGAATGGGCGGCACGGTGATGGATTTCGGCTCGTCCGGCAAGACGACGGTGATCCTCGACGGGGCAAATCTCGTGCGAGCGGATTCGCCGTATTCTCTCGATAACGCAGGGGAAAAAGTGAATGGCGTCTGGCAAAAGAAGGTGACGCCCACCAATCAAGATGTCGCGAGGCGCAATGGCATGTACGGGCATAACGGCGTGAACGGCGGCATCGCGCTCAGCGGGTATTCCCTTCTTTTCAAGGGAGAAGGAAGCCTTCTCGCGGAGGCGGGCGACGGCACGGACGGTACGAACGGCGGCGACGGCGCGTCCGCGGCATATACGGACGGCGTCCTGATCTATGTCTCGGGCAGCGGCGGTGACGGCGGAAACGGCGGTGACAGCGGCTCGGCGATCTATGCTTATCGCGTGGAATTCGAGTCCGGCATGGTGACTGCCGTCGCAGGGAAAGCGGGTGTCGGCGGTCTCGGCGGGGAAGCGGGCGGCACGGCGGCGCTCAGCGGGCTCTCTGTCACGGCGATACGCGGTGAGGCAGGCGAGGACGGAAAAGACGGCGTCTTATATCTCGCCGTGAATGCGAAAGAGATCACGGGCACGAGCTATGCGACGGCGAAAGGCAGCGTCGAGAGCAGAAAGGTCAAAGCGACGGACTCCCTCGACGACCTCATCGCAAGGATGGAAGGATATTGCGGCGTGTCCGTTTATTATAGAGCCAAAGAAATCAAGGATCCTTATTCTGCGTATCCGATGGAGGCGCAGACCGACTTTTCCGCCACGATGAAGCAGGCGCAATTCCTCTTATACACTTTCGAGATGATGCCGAAAAATTGCTGGCGGGAATTTGCCTTTTTGAATAACAATGCGGTCAGCATTTATCTCGTGAAACATATCAACGGCACAAAAACGCTCGGGCTGACCGACGCCTCGAACCGCGTATGGTTCGCCACGTTCGAGACCGAAATGCGCGGCGTGATCCGCGGCGGATATTATAATATTATGCTCCACGAATTCACCCACGTGCTGACCTACAATATGACGGGGAGCAAACAAAACGCATTCAAAAAGAACTTAACGAATGTGAATAAAGGCGGTCCCGGCTATGCGTCCACGTCCACAAGCGGCGTTTACGGCGTGGAGGATGGGAATACCGCCGCGACGAGCTATTTTCTCACAAGTTATTCACGCACGGATTTTAAAGAGGACGCCGCCGAGACCCTTTCCCTTTGCTCGGTCTTTGTCTCCCGCCCCGATTTCTTGGAGGAAGGGACGCATATCCGCGAGAAATTCGAGCTCATCGTGAATACCTTCGCGGGATCTTTTGAGACGATGTCGAGATTTAAAGATTCGAATTCTTTCGCTTACGATCACATTTTCGAATAAAAGAGAGACGGTCAAAGGACCGTCCCGAAGCGCGCTTTCCGTAATGCGCCGCGATCCGCCGCATAAGCGGCGGTTTCAGAGATCGTCTGCGTCCTGCTCGGGCGCGTCATTTCCGTTTTTATCGTCCGCCGTGCCGGTATAGGCGCCTTGCTTGTCGAAGCGGCTTTTCAGCGCCGAAAAGAAATCTTTCGCTTTGCGGACGGCTTTGCGGATGAGCTTCATTATTCCTGCACCCTTTCGCGCTTGTCCTGCGGAAAGTGTTCGTCCACGCGACCTTTTTTGCGGATAATGAAATAGATGAGCCAAGCGCCGGCGACGCCCACGAGCACGTAGATGATCCTCGCGGCGATCTCGCTGCCGAAGGTGATCCAAGTCACGAGATTAAAGCCGAATATCCCGATGGCGAGCCAATTTACCGCGCCGATGATGGCGATGATGAGTGCGATTAATGTTATCATTTTTTCCTCCTTTTGCGAAAGATGATCCCCCGCAGAGATATTATGCGCGGGGGAGGGATCCTTTATTCGCGAAAGGGGGCACATCAGACCTTCTTGCTGATGACTTCTCCCTTGACGGGGTCCAAAAGGAGCGCCCAATAGTCCGCGGGGGACTTGATGAAGGAGACGTAATAATAGTAAGGCGCTTCGTCGTCCGGCAGGGCGTTCACGAGCTTGATATAGATCTCGCGCGCCAAAGCGCCGGTGTCGCTCTCCGTTTGGATATTCTCCTTGAGCTCTTCCTCCGCGATCTTGAGGACGTCCTTCCAGCCGAGCGCGCCGTCGAGCTTATTCGCGAGGGGGATCTCGCTCTCGAGGATCTCCGCCGCGACGACTTTCACCGCCGTGACCTTTCCGATCTCCGCGATGTCGCGGAGCTCCGCGGAGAAGGTGGCGCCGATGACGTCTTTCACGAGGTCTCCGCTCCTTTCTCCCGCTTCTCCGATGACGGTGTAAGTATAGGTATTATTGAAAAGAGAGGCGGTGAGCGGCGTGACGGTCAGGGTGGCAAAACGAGCGAGTTCTCCCACCTTCCCGTCGATGACGATGAGTTTCTCGCTCTCGCCCGTTACGAGTTGCAGGGAAAAGTCGTCGTTTGCGCCCACGTAAACGGCGTCGTGGAAGGTGCTGACGTTCTTCTCCAAGCCGATGCGTTCTTCCTTTTCTTCCGTCGTCTTTTTGCAGGCGGCGAGGGAAAAGAGGCAGGCAAGGGTGAGCATAAGGGCGATGATTACGATAAGGATCTTTTTCATAGAATTCTCCCGAAATGAAGTAGTATAGCTTATGCGGGAGGGCGGCGCCTTATGCCTCGGGCACTTTTGACTTGATAAATGAGGAAAGAAGAATTATAATAATAGATATGATCTATGGAAATATAAACGGCATCAAGCGCGCCCTTCTTTGGCAGCTGGAGAAACATCTCGGATATACGGACAAGAGCTCTTTCGTCTCGGAAGAGACTCTCTCGCTCGTTTGCCGTTTTACGCAGGAGACGGGGAAGGAGATCTCCGTTTATCTCAGCCGTTCCGGTCGCGTGGAAGCCATCGCCGTCGGGGACGCGGTCAAGGTGGAGGCGATGCCTCTCGGAAAGCGTCGCGGCGAGACTTCGAGCAGCAAGATCCGCGTCATTCACACGCATCCGAATGGCGTGGCGCGTCTCTCGAACGCCGATCTCTCCGCCTTGAAAGAGCTGAAATATGACTGCATCGCGGCGGTGGGCGTCTCGAATGCGGGCGCGAAAAAAATGCAAGTGGCATATCTCGGAGAGAAAGGCGTCTCCCTGCAGGATGTGGAGATCGCTTCGATGGATCACGCCGCTCTGCTCGAAAAGATCGTGGAGAATGACAAGGTCGGAAAGCGCCGCGGAAGCGACGAGACCGTGAAAGAAAATCATCGCTGCATCGTCGTGGGACTTGGAGACGCCGCTTCGCTTTACGAGCTCAAAAGACTTGCGGAAACGGCGAATTACGAGCCTGTCGGACAGGTGGAGCAAAAGAGGACGGGCGTGGACGCCACGTATTACGTCGGAAGCGGCAAGATCGACGAGATCGCGATGGAAGCGCAGATCAAAGACGCGGGCACCGTGATCTTCGACGCGGCGCTCAGCGCCATCCAGCATGCGGCGATCTCGGAGCGGCTCTCCCGCGTCGTCTTGGATCGCGGCACCCTCATCCTCGAGATCTTCAAGAAGCATGCCACCACGGCGGAAGGCAGGCTCCAAGTGGAGCTCGCGAGGCTGAAATACACCCTCCCGCTCCTCGTCGGGCAAGGAGAAGCGATGAGCCGTCAGCGCGGCGGACTTTATGCGATGGGTGGCGGCGGCGAGACCAAGCTCGAAGTGGATCGTCGGCATATTCGCAAGCGCATTTCGGAGATCTCGGAGAAGCTACGCGCTTTGGAGAGCGGCAGAGACGTCCGCAGAAAGAAAAGGAAGCAGACGGGCGTAAAGAGCGTCACGCTCCTCGGCTATACGAATGCGGGGAAGAGCACGCTCATCAACGCGGTTTCCCGCTCGGACCTTTATGCGGAGAATAAGCTCTTCGCCACGTTGGACAGCGTGAGCCGAAGCGTTTGGACGGACAGGGGAAGCTATGTGATGACGGACACCGTCGGCTTCATAAGAAACCTGCCGCACACCTTCGTGGAGGCTTTCAAATCCACCTTGGACGAGGTGAGATACGCGGATCTTTTGATCCACGTCGTGGACGCATCCTCTCCCGAGATGGAGGCGCAGATCCGCACGGTGGAAGAGGTCATTCGC
The DNA here is from genome assembly GCA_017961365.1 of Clostridia bacterium. GTDB lineage: Bacteria > Bacillota > Clostridia > Christensenellales > CAG-1252 > CAG-1252. The sequence continues at coordinate 4,794 of JAGCXI010000040.1, read as the reverse complement.
GAGATCGGCGCGGAGGACGTGCCGATGATCACGGTGTATAATAAAGCGGATAAAGCCGAGCGCATAGAGGGAAGACTCTATATCAGCGCGAAATTCGGCGAGAATATAGACCTGCTGAAAGAGACGATCAAGACGGCGCTCTTCGGCGAAAAGGAGACGATATGAAATTATACGTTCGAAAAGTAGACCCCCGCGCGATCCTTCCCACCTACGGCTCGGAAAGAGCGGCGGGCGCGGATCTTTACGCGCTTCTCGAAGGGGAGAGTCTGTCTGTCCTCCCCGGGGAGACCGTCCTCGTCCATACGGGCATTGCGACGGAGATCCCCGAGGGCTATGTCGGATTGGTCTTCGCGCGCAGCGGACTTGCCTCGAAGAGAGGGCTTGCTCCCGCGAATAAGGTGGGCGTGATCGATTCGGATTATCGCGGCGAGGTCATGGTCGCTTTGCATAATCACGGCGCCGCCCCCGCAGAGATCCTCGCGGAAGAAAGGATCGCCCAGCTCGTCATCGTGCCTTATCTCATGGCGGAGATCGAGGAAAAGGACGTCCTCTCCGACACCGAGCGCGGCGCGGGAGGCTTCGGTTCTACGGGAAGAAAATAAAGGGCGGCTTATTCCGCCGAAAAACCCTCCTTCCAGGCGCGAAGGAGCGCGTCAAACCCGCATTTCGCATTCGCGGGCGAGGTGGAGGGAAGAAGAATGGCTTTCTCTGTAAGACAGGGGAAGCCTTTTTTGAAAAGGGCATAGGCTTTCTGCCCGTTCAGCAAGATCTTTTGCACGTTTGATTTTTCTAAAATAGCGGGAATATCCGCATATTCCACGTTTTTTATGGAGGCGTCACCCGAGCCCGTGATGCGGCAGGAGAGGACGACGTCATAAAGTGCTACGCCGCTTTTCAGGAGGGCGGCGGTCTTCTCTTGCGGTGAAAGAAGGGTGAGATCTTCGCCGAGCAGGGCGCTCATCACGCGCCAAAAACGGTTTTGCGGGTGCATATAATAGAAATCCGCCTCGCGCGAAGCCACGGAAGGCAGGCTCCCGAGGATGAGGATGCGGGAATGCTCGTCGTAAATGGGCGGGAAGGTATGCCGCACGGTCTTTTCCACGGCTCTTTTCATCTCACACCGTATGGAAATAGGCGCGGCTCTTGGAGCGATATGTCCCGGGGGAGATGCCCTCTTTCCGCTTGAAGATCAGGGCGAGATAATTCCCGGAAGAGAAGCCGCAGCTGTCCGCGATCGCTTCGATGCTGTCGTTCGTGGTGACGAGAAGCTCCTTCACTTTTGTCATGCGAAGGTTTAAGAGGAAATGCATCGGCGAGCAATCGAGGTGTTTCTTGAAATGATAGATCAGAGTCTGCTTGCTCGTATAGAGCTCGCGACAGAGATCGTCCAAGGAAAAATCGTCGCTGTAATTCGCGTTCATATAGTTGATCGCGCCGATCACCAAGGGGGAAGCCGTGGGGGATCCGGTGGCGACGAGAGGCTCCAAATCGCGCGTAAACGTATATAAGGTGAGGATGAAATAAGCAAATTTCGCCTTTTGGATCTCCGGGAAATTCTTGTCCGACGGGGAAAGCGTCTCGTAAGTCTTCAAGATATCGAGGAGCGCGGCGGCTTGTTCCGCGGTGAGGCGGACGGGGGAAAGCTGCAGACTCTCGAGGACGTCGCGCTGGAAGTCGTCGAGATAATTCGCGGTGACGTAAAGATTGATGCGCTTGAATTTTCCTCCCTCGGTCTTATGCATCTTATGCGGAGGGACGACGAGCACCACGGGCGCTTCCACCTCGAAGAGCTTGTTTTCAAAGAAGAGCACGCGCTTGCCTTCATAGAGGAAATAGATCTCGAAATAAGGATGGGAATGCAGGCTCGGCATCGCCATATTGTTCGTCATTTGCAATTCTTCTATCTTGAGAAATTTCTCCATTATATTTCCTCCTCTTTTCGATTTTACAATGCCGTTTCGGGAAATGTCAATCGGGATATTGTAATTTATATGTGTTTTCGCGAGATTGTTGGGATTTTTTATATAAATATAGGTAGGGCAAAGACGTATAATAGGTGCAGAAACAAAAAAGGAGCTTGATATGAAATACGTTGATAACGGTAAGAAAGTGGAAGACGTCAAGATCGCCTATGTCGGCGGCGGTTCGAGAGGCTGGGCGCGCGGCTTAATGAGCGACCTCGCGCAAGAAGCGGCGATGAGCGGCACGGTGTATCTCTATGATATCGATTTCGCGGCGGCGAAGGCGAATGAGACCATCGGTAACGGCATTTATGACAGAGAGGACGTGCTCGGAAAATGGCATTATAAGGCGGTGGAGACCCTTGAAGAGGCGCTCCAAGACGCGAATTTCGTGGTCATCAGCATCCTGCCCGGGACGTTCGATGAGATGGAGAGCGACGTGCATCTCCCCGAGAAATACGGCATTTATCAGTCCGTTGGCGACAGCGTGGGCCCCGGTGGCATCATCAGAGCGCTCCGCACCATCCCGATGTATAAAGTCATCGCGGAAGGCATCGCGAAGTGCTGCCCCGAAGCGTGGGTCATCAATTATACGAACCCGATGAGCCTCTGCACGGCGGCGCTTTATGCGTATTTCCCCAAGATCAAAGCCTTCGGCTGCTGCCACGAAGTGTTCGGCACCCAGAAGATCCTCGGTCTTGCTTATCAAGAGAAGTACGGCAAGTTCCTTGAGAGGGAAGAGGTGAATATCAATGTGCTCGGCGTGAATCATTTCACCTGGATCACCGAGGCGAGATATCACAATGAGGATCTCATGCCCATCTATGCCGAGTTTGTGGATAAGCACTATGAGGAAGGCTATATCGTGGATTCTTCCACCCATTGGATGAATAATACCTTCGTCAGTGCGGAGCGCGTGAAATTCGATCTCTTCAAGAGATACGGCGTCATCGCGGCGGCGGGCGACAGACACCTCGCCGAGTTCTGCCCGGGCGAATGGTACTTGAAGGATCCCGAGACCGTGAAGGCTTGGAAATTCGGTCTCACCACCGTGGATTGGAGAAGGGACGATCTCAAAAAGAAGATCGAAAAGACGGAGAAGCTCCTCTCCGGCGAAGAGAAATTCGAGATCCGCGTGACGGGCGAAGAGGGCGTGCGCCAGATGAAGGCGATCCTCGGCTTGCACCCCATCGTGACCAACGTGAACCTGCCGAACCAAGGTCAGATCCCCGATCTCCCGCTCGGCGTCGTAGTGGAGACGAATGCTTCCTTCTCGCCGCGCGGCGTGCAGCCCATCTGCGCGGGCCCGCTCCCGAAGGGCGTGGATTCGCTTGTGCGCAGAGTGGTGTATGAGCAGCAGCTCACCCTCGAAGCGGCGATCACGGGCGACTATGAGCTTGCATATCGCGCTTTCGCGAACGACGCGAACGTGAACATCCCCTTGAAGGACTCCCGCGAGCTCTTCGACCAAATGGTCAAGAACACCGCAAAGTACCTTCCCGATTATGCGAAAATCAAGTAATATCCGATAAAAAGAAAAAAAGGAGCGGTGCCCGCTCCTTTTTTTTGTGCCTTTCCGCGTCAGTTATTGAAATCCTCTTTTCCCGCGCCGCAAAGGGGGCAGGCGAAATCATCGGGAAGATCCTCGAATTTCGTGCCCGGAGCGATCCCGTTCTCGGGATCACCGAGCGCCTCGTCATATTCCCAGCCGCAAAGTGTACATACGTATTTCATAGTGATATCCTCCTTTTTTATAATCTATGATCTCGGGATTTCCCGATCATCAGTCCTCCGTTTCCACGAGCTGTACGGTGTAACAATAGGATTTTTCGTACCAATCCGTGGGTCCGTCTTCCTCTTCCGTGCTCCATATTCCTTTATAGATGTCGCCGGGGAAGAGGGTGAATTCCTCGCTTTCGTATTTGAAGTCATAGCCCTCGGAGCCATAGGCGAGAAATTTCGCGCCATGCCTGCCTCTCTCGTCCGTCACGTACTCCCGAAAGCCGAAATAGAAGCCTTGCGTGATATCGACAAGGGGGTCGTCCTCGCACAAATCGCGATTGATGCAAAAGCGGATCTTCAGCATGGGCTCCTCCTTATTTGATGGGCTCGAAATCCGCCGCGCCGTGCTTACAGAGCGGGCAGACGATGTCCTCGGGGAGGGTGTCTCCCTCGTAGATATAGCCGCAGATCTTGCAGACGAAGCCTTTCTTGCCCTCGGTCTGGGGCTTGGGCTTGACGTTCTTTTGATAGTACGTGTAGGTCATGGTCTCGAGCGCCGAGATCACGCGCGCCTCCGTCACCGAGCAGATGAACATCCCGTGCGTGCCGAGATCCACGTATTGCTCCACGGTGAGGGAGAGGAAGCTATTGATATAGCGGGGGAGGAAAACGAGGCCGTTATCGCTGCGATAGATCTCCCAGCCCTCGAATTTATCCGCGTTTCTGCCGCTGCGGAAGCCGAAATTCTCGAAGACCGAGAAGGGCGCGTCCACGGAGAGACAGTTCAGATTCATCTTGCCCGTTTGCTTGATGACGTGATGGGAGTAATTTTGTTTATTGATGGTGACCGCCACGCGGTTCGGCGTGCTCGTGACCTGCGAAACGGTGTTCACGATGAGACCATTGTCTTTCTTGCCGTCATTGGAGGTGACCACATAAAGCCCGTAGCCGATATTGAAGAGGGCTTTGAGGTCGTTCTTATTCGCCGTGGCGTCGCCGCGCGCAAGGTAGTCCGCGCAGAGCTCGTCCGAAACTTTTTCGATGGCATCTTTCGTGAGATCGTTCATCGCGGAGGTCAGGCGAATGACCGGCTCCACGAAGGTGATATTCT
>JAGCXI010000039.1 GCA_017961365.1 Clostridia bacterium | reverse complement strand
GCATTTTAGGACAAGGATAACGGAAGCAGAAGGCAGACCGTACCACATAAGAGCAAGCAGGATCGCCACGTTGCCGAGCCCGAGGCGGGCATAAGGAAGCAAAGGGAAAACGGGCGGGAGCAAGCTCTCGACGATCCCAAGTAATAGCGCGACGGCAAGAAGCGCCGCGAGCCGAGCCACCTGCCGCGCCGTCACGTGATCGCCTCCACTTCGCCTTTCCCGGCGATCTTGATCACCACGCGATTCGGCAAGCAAACGATGTTCTGCCCTTTCTTTGAAATGCGCCCCGTCTTTTCGCAGATCTTATCGGGACAGTCCGCGTCCTCCACCCAAAGTTCTCCGTCTTCGACGTGGAGGGTGAGATGCTCCAAAAGAATGACCGCGTCTTTATCCAATCGAAGGGTCATCACCTTCTCTCCGTCGAGAAAGACCTCCGCCGTCCTCCCGCGCGAAGGAAGAAGGATCATAAAAAGCGCGGCGGCGACCAAGCCGAGGACAAGAAGGAGGACAAAGACGTCCCAGACGCGAAACAAGGCATAGGTTTTTCTCTCGTTCTCACGCTGCGATGACATAAGAAGCATCCTTTATCTTGACTTCGACGTCGCACAAGATGAGCTTTTTTTCGCGCGTAATGAGGATCGCGCGCGCGCCTGCGGCTCGGAGAAGCGCCGTCGCCTTCTCACTCCCAAAAACGACAGCCGCCGTGGCGTAAGCATCCGCGAGCATCCCGTCTTTGGAGATCACTGTGGCGGCGATGAGATCGGAAGACGCGGGCGCGCCCGTGGAAACATCCAAGATATGATGATAAAGCACGCCGTCCGATTCATAATTGCGCTCATAATCCCCGCTCGTCGCGCAGATCTCGCCCTCTTTCAGGACAAAAGAGAGGATATAATCCTCCGCGCTTTCGCGAGGAGGCGCTACCCCAATGGGCACATCCTCCCCCACTGCGGCGATCGTCCTGCCGACATTCACAAGCGCGGAAGACACGCCCTTTTCAAGGAGGAGATCTCTCACCTTCTCCGCCGCATAACCTTTCATCGCGCCGCCGAGATCAAGCTTGGCGCCGTCATTTGATTTCGAGATCGAAAAAGAGGCTTCGTCCAAAGAAAAAAGGGCAGGATCGGAAAGAAGCATTGCGGATGCGCGCGTCTCGGAGGAAGGCGGGATCTTCCCGTTATAAAGATACGGCGGGTCAAATCCCCATGCCTTCACAAGAGGCAAAATGGCGGGGTCAAAAGCATTTTCCGTCTCTTCCGCAAGGGAAAATGCGCGAGTGAGCGCGAAAAATTCCTCCTCGGAAAGCGAGACAGAGACGCCTGCCTCCGCCTGATTGATCCGAGAAACACAGGAAGGATCGAACGTGGCGGAAAAGCTCTCCTCTATCTCTGCGAGCAGGGAGCGAATATCTTGGGAAAGATCGGAAGAAAAAGAATAATCAACAGAAAATGAAGATCCCATGGCGAAGCCTGTGACATTTCTTTCCATGGGAGCGCACGCCGTGAACGCGAGCGCCGTCACAGCCAAAAGAACCGAAATCACGCACAAAACGCGGACAAGATTCTTACGCATTCTATCTTTTTACGGAGCGGAAGATGACGCCGATCGTCCCGGGGCCGCAATGTGTGCCGATGACGGGACCGATGGGATAACGCTCGATCTTCGCTTGCGGAAAGAAAGCGCAAATTTTCGCCGCGAGCTTATCGCCGCCTTCCTTATTATCCGCGTCGACGACATAAACGGGATATTTCTCGATCTCGGAGGCAAGCTCTTTCACCTTCTCCGCCAAAGTGGAAACAGCTTTATTCGCGCCATTCACCTTCTGCGCCACTTGCAATTCGCCCCCTTCATTGACATGAAGAATGGGCTTGACGGAAAAGAGCGTCCCGAACGCCGCCGCTGCCGCGCTGATCCTGCCGCCGCGCTTCAAATGGAAAAGGTCATCCACGGCAAAATACTCGGCATAACGATCCACATTCTCCTCCAAATAAGCATAGACCTCATCCAGAGAATGTCCTTCGTGATAATATTTCACCGCGTTATAGACCTGCACGCCCGCGCCCCAACAGATCTGCTTGGTGTCGAAACGGCGGAAACGAGCGGCGGGATATTTCTCACGGAGGGGCTTCAAAGCCACTTCAAGATGATTGAACGTGCCGGACATCTTGCTGCTGAAGGAGATATAAAGCATGTCCTCGCCCGCCTTGAAATAAGGCTCTAAGATCTCCGTATAGATCTGCGCATTGAGGGCGCTCGTGATGGGCATCGCGCCCGCACGCACCGCTTTATAAAACGCCTCGAAATCGGTCTGCTCGCCCATATCGTAGAAATACTCTTCGCCATTGATGGTGTAAGGCATTCTGAAAAGCTCGCAATCCATCTCGGGAAGCATCGTGTACCAAAGCTCGCAGTCCGTATCAAAGAAGATCTTGCTCATCTCACATTCTCCTTCCTCCTCTTCTCAAAGAGGATTTATTTATATATTAAATAATCAAAGCCTTTTTGTCAAGGAAAAGAGGAGGCGCTTCCCCTCTGCCAAGCCTTCCGAAACATAAAAAAGCCCGACGCAAATTCCTTTCACATCGCGGAAAGGATCACATCGGGCTTCTTACTTATCTCTTTAAAGAAGGATTATTTCGTGGCGGTCGTCTCAGCCGTGGCAACACCAGAGTTAATGTTAACCTTACAGGAATAAGCGCCCTTCTTCACCGTCGCGGTACCGCCCTTATCGGCGATCGTGCTCGTGCTGGCATTCTGCGCATCGCCCGACCAAGTGACGGAGACATTCGGGAGCTTCGCCGTGATATACGCCTTGAGGGTGGCATAATCCTCGCCATCCGTCTCATACATATTGATCTGCGTGGCAAGCGTGCCCGCATCGCTTATGCAAGTATTCTTACGCGCTCTGTCCACAACGCCGGAAACAGCAAGACCTGCCGCCGTACCGAGGATCGCGATGATGGCGACAACGACGATGAGCTCAACGAGCGTAAAACCTTTCTTATTCTTTCTGAATCTGTAAAACATAATCGTCCTCCATAGAAACGTTCTGTAATAATTATATATTTATATGGCACGTTTGTCAATACCGATTTTTTCGAAATCAGAGGAAAAATTCAAAAAAAATCATCCTTTTCGACAATTTTTCGAAGGAAAGGAGCAAAGATGGGGGATTTTTTCGGCAAAACCACAAACAAAAAGAAGAAGATTATGAAGGATGCTTTTGTAAAAATGTTAATCTAAGTTTCAAACTTTACGACAACTAAAAGAAAAGAATCATGACCGTGGGGAGTTGCTCGCACTCTCGCTGCCGCTCGCCGACACGCCGGGGCGCAGACGAAAGACGCACTGTGCCTTCCTTGCTTCGCACTGCGCCCGTTCAAGCCCCCGGATCAAAGATCCCTTCGCACAAAAATGCGCGATCAAGGGGACTCTATCTTTCGCCGGGGTGGCAAATGCCTTGCATTTGGCGCCACCTAACCTGCTCTTCTTGCTTTTTCAGGTGGCTCTTCCCACCCGTTCAAAAAAAAATACTTGGAAAAAATTACAGGGGGACTTGCTCGCACTCTCGCTGTCGCTCGCCGACACGCCGGGGCACAGCCGGAAGACGCACTGTGTCTTCCTTGCT
>JAGCXI010000038.1 GCA_017961365.1 Clostridia bacterium | reverse complement strand
TCCATGCGCTTTTGGTCTGCGTGGTCCCCTTCATCGCGCCCGACGTCATCAAGATTGTCCTCGCTTTCCTGCTCTCCGCCCGCCTAGGCAAGATCAAGGCGTAAGCCCCGAAGGACGTCGAGTTTCTCGAGAGATCACCCCCGTTGCTTTTTTGCCTAAAAAATGATATAGTATTGTATGGGATAAAAGAACGTAAGAGTTCTTGAAGAGGGAATGCCATGAAACAAAGAGTTGCAGTTATTTTGATTCTTGTATTGATCTGTTCTCTGCTTTTTGCGATGATAGCCTGTGGCGATCCGCAGAAACCCGTTGCCCCCACGACGAATAGCTCTGTCATCCCCGCAGGGAAGGATACGAGCGCGGAAAGCGATGAGCAAGGGGAAGAACAAGCGCAAGAACAAAATAACGAGCAAGAACAAGGCGGCGAAGACGGCGAGGCAGAGGAAGAAGCCGCTCCCATCGTGACAAGCCTGGAAGCATTACTCTCGACTTATCCCACCGAGTCTAAGGCATTCGGAGACATCCTTGCGAAGACAATCCTCCGCACGTACGGGTTCTCGGAGCCGATTTTTTGCGGCTATACCTTTTCTGCGGAGAACAGCGACGCGACGCTGTCCGAGCTCACTGTTTCCGTGGCAATAAAAACAGATGAAACGGAAAGAGAATATAAAACGTACAAGATCACCTTTGACCCTATCAAACTTGATGATATTGCAAATGGGTCTTACTCAATCACAAATTCAAAATCAGCGTTCACAGATGAACAAACTTATAATGCAGAAGTCAAACAAAATGACACTGAATATTTGAGCAACCTTTACGGACAAGATGACTTCAGTTATGTCGCTTATCAAAATGAAAGCTTCCCCCTCCTCACCCTGCAAGAACTTATCACAAACTATGGTGACACAATCAACACAAATCTTTCAACGCATTATGAAAAAGTTTTAAAACAAGCTTTTAGAAATGCTTACGGTGGAGGTAGATATGAAGTCACATCTTATCAATGGGATTTAGGAAATGCAGATGAGGGAGAAGTTCAAAACACAAAATTAACCTTTACAACATATGATAATTCAACACATAATACAACATTAAGAACATATAACGTGAACTTTGATAATCCATTAAAAATCAGTGATTTAAAAAGCTCAACAAAAGTTTCAGCAGCGACAGCAAATTATTCTCAGGCATATTCATTCAGTTATGATAGTTCAATTCAAGGCACAAGGGGTGAACTCATCAATGCAATCCTTGACAAGGCTATCACTGACAACTTTGATTATCAGAATGCTGATATTATATTTAAAGAACTTTCATCTGCCACTGATGCAGATCTTGGAACAACGAGAAACTTTACTGTTGTAGTAAAAAATGATAGCGGTATTAGAGAAGCTACATTAACAATAAAAACAGCAAACAATGATCAAGATTTGATTACAAATATACAAAACGGAAAATTTAAACTCAACAATTCACAAAAATCAATAAATTATTCTCAATATCAACTCGGTGAATATCGTTTAGGCGAATCAGCAGAAATAAGTCAATAAAAAAAGACAATGCAAAAAATGCTTTGTTTTCCGGTTTGAAAGGAATATGGAAAAACTTTCTTTCCTATCGAAGCTTTTTAAGTCTCATTTAAGCTTTTTGCTTTATTATTCGTGTATAATAGAAGCAGCGCCGCCGAGAGGCGGGGCGAAGGAGGCAGCATGAAGATATTACTCGCCGAGGACGAAAGAGATCTCAATCGGGCGCTCGCGCAGATCTTCACGAAGAATAATTATTCCGTGGACGCCGTATATGACGGAGCGGAGGCGCTCTCTTATCTCACGGAAGGGGACTATGACTGCGCCGTGTTGGACGTGATGATGCCGAAGATGGATGGGATCACCGTCTTGAAGACCATCCGCAAGGCGGGGAATAATCTCCCCGTGCTCATCCTCACGGCGAAATCCGAGCTCGACGACCGCATCCTCGGGCTGGACAGCGGCGCGGACGATTACCTGACCAAGCCTTTCGAGATGAAGGAGCTCCTCGCGAGGGTGCGCGCCATCACGCGGCGCTTGACGGGCGGCGCGGACACGGACCTGACCTTCGGAAACTGCACGCTTTCCCGCACCACGTATATCCTCTCCACGCCGGAGGGCTCCGTCCGTCTCGCAAATAAGGAATTTCAGATGCTCGAGATGCTGATGAGCGCTTCGCGGCAGGTCATCTCGCCCGAGCGCTTTATGGAAAAGATTTGGGGCTTTGACAGCGAGAGCGACGTCAGCGTCGTGTGGGTGTATATCACGTATTTGAGGAAGAAACTAACCGCCGTGAAGGCGAATGTATCCATTAAGGCGATGCGAAACGCCGGCTATACATTGGAGACGATATGATCAAAAAGATTCGGAAACGCTTCATCCTTCTCGCTCTTTCCGTGGTGGCGGCGGTCATCCTCGCCATCGCCGTCGGGATCAGCGTCGCGAACTATGCGAATACGGTGAAAAACGCGGATGAGATCATTCTCGGCTTGGAGACGGGTAGCGTCGTCCTCCCGCCGGACGTTTTCGGGGGAGGGCCTCCCGAAGAAGGGGGACGAGGGCAGATCATCGAGCCCAAGGGACTTCCAAGGGAGACGGCTTTCTCCGCGCGCTATTTCATCGTGGACGCGGACGAGAGGGGGAATATCCTTCGGAGCGATCTCGGGCGCATCGCGTACGTGCAGTCCGGTGATCTCGACGCCTTTGTGGCGGAGGCGGATAAGGAGCGCGGCTTTGTCGGGGATTATCGTTATAAGCGCATAGAGACCGAAAAGGGCTATACTTATATCTTTCTCGACTGCGAAAAGGAGCTCGACGCTTGCCGCGATTTCGTGCTCTCCGCCGTCATTGTGACCGTGGCGGGGCTTCTCGTCATCGGCGTCCTCATCGTCTTCCTCTCCAAAAAGGTGCTTGCGCCCGTCGAGGAGAGCTATGAGAAGCAGAAACGCTTCATTACGGACGCGGGGCATGAGCTCAAGACGCCGCTCACCGTCATCGGCGCGAATGCGGAGCTTTTGGAACTGGAGATCGGCGAAAACGAATGGATCGACTCCATCAAAGGGCAGGTGAAACGCCTCGGGAAGCTCACGAAAGAGCTCTTCTTCCTCACGCGAATGGACGAGGGAAATCGCGACCTCCCGAAGGGGGCTTTCTCCCTTAAGAGTGCCTTGGAAGAGGTGACGGACGGGCTGAAAGAAGCCGCGCTCGTCGCGGGGAAAAGTGTCTCCGTCGAGGCGGAGGAGATCGAGCTCTTCGCGAATGAGGAGATGATCCGCCGCGCGCTCGGCCTCATTCTCGACAATGCGATCAAATACGCGGAGAGCGAGGAGATAGCGGTCTCGCTTCGCAGAGAGGGCAAGAACGCTGTCTTGGAGGAAAGGAACGCCGCTTCCTTCCCGAAGGGCGCCCACCCCGAGCTCTTCGAGCGCTTTTATCGCCCCGACGACTCTCGTAGCAAGGATACGGGCGGGCATGGCATCGGGCTCTCCGTTGTGAAATCCATCGCAGAAGCGCATGGCGGCAATGTCGGCGCCGCTTCGGACGGTGAAACGGTCACCTTCCGCCTGACTTTTCCCATCGAAAGCAAATAGCCCTCCCGCCTGCACGCAAAAAGCGGAACGTACGCTTGAGCGGAAGGGTATAACAAAGATGCTTATAAAAACGATCAATAAGCCGC
>JAGCXI010000037.1 GCA_017961365.1 Clostridia bacterium | reverse complement strand
GCTACCCTCACGATCTACCGCGCAACTACGAACGCCGATCCGCTGGTCGTGCGCTGCCAAGTGACGGGCACCAAAAACGGCTACAATAGAAACGCCAACACCGAGGACGTTTCCATCAGTTTCATCGACTTGCCGAAGCCTGTCATCACCACGCAACCGCAGGGCGCAAACCTTGCAAAAGCCAACAACACGCACGCAATCGCCGTTTATGCAAGCACAAAGCAAGGCACGCTGACCTATCAATGGCAATCTTCCGAAGACGGCATTACTTGGGCGAATATCGAGGGTGCCAATGCTTTCAACTATCTCGTTGACAGAAGCGTTGCGACCAACGGCACGTATTACCGCTGCGTTGTATCCAACGCGGCAGGCTCCGTCAATTCCGACGCCGCCAAATTCGTCATCAAAGACGGCACGGTGCTTAATGCCGATCTTACGAGCGGTCTTTCGGTATCCTTTGCGGAAGGCAATTCCGACTATACGCTCGACAACGACGAGCGCACCCTCGTATGCCACTTGGGCGACGTGTTCCTTATCGGCTTCGAGGCAACCGACGGCAATGCAACCGACTTCGAGAAGTCTATCGGCACCGATTGGAGAAACGAAACGGGGCTTAACGACAACGGTATGGGCAAAAAGTATATCGACACGTCCATGGCGGGCACGTTTGAATACTACGGCAGATTTTATGCCGAATACGATGACGGCCTCGGCCACGTTCAATCCATAGAGTATAACAGAGAAAACGACGAGAGAATGAGATTTACGATCGTCGTTCTCCCTCGTGAAGACGAGGCGGAAATCGATCCCGTCACAGTTGAACTTGGAAACAGTGAAACGATTGACGTCGCAAGCGCAAATTACGAATATCTCTTCACAAACGGCGACGTTTCTACCACCGCGCAAACCTGGTTTCGCGGCAATCACAAAGCGTCGGGTTATTACCACTTTGTCACGGGTTACCGTCTATACGTCGGCATTCCGAACGAGGACGGCGAAGTCGAATATATCTGTTTCGCCCAAACCGACTACTACGGCGACGGCACCGATCCGTACAACAACGCGCAAGACTTGATCTTTGATACGAGCGCGGCAAAACTTGCGGCTCTCGGCATTGAAACGCTTAACGGCGTTTACGACGCGTACGTCGTGATGGATTATCAATCCATCGTCAATGAAAACGTTGACAATCAGTTTGTCGTCAAACGCGGTGCTTTTGAAGGTCATCACTTCGCGCTTACCGTCGTTGCTCCCTGCACGCACGAACACGTAACGACCACCTACACCTTCGGCAACGACGAAACCTACGGCGCTTACATCATGATCGCCAACAAGTGCGATATCTGCGAAGAAAATCTCCCCGGCGCATATATCTGGGTTTACAGAACGGGCGAAGCGGACGGACTTCCGCTTATTTCCCAAGCCGCAACCTGCACGGAGGACGGTATGAGAGCGCACAAGCACTTTACGCTCGGCGGATACGACAAATATTATGTGGAGGACACGGCAAACCATTGGGTAGAATGCGCCGATCCGTCCACGCTCGTTATCAAGGCAGGTCACAACTATCAAGCAGTTGCGGCAATTGCCGCAACTTGCACCACGGACGGAAATCACGCGCACTTTGAATGCTCCGTTTGCCACAAGAAATTCGTCCAAGATGAAACTGAATACTATGAAGTAGAACCCGAATCGCTCGTTATCGACGCATTCCACAAGCACCTTGAATCAGTCGGTGAAGTTCCCGCCACCTGCTCGGCATACGGCGTTCAAGCATATTACACTTGTTCTCAATGCGGCAAGAGCTTTACGGACGCGCTCGGCGAGCACGAAATCGCAGATCTTAACGCTTGGAAAGCAGGAGACGGCAAGATTGAAAAACTCGCTCACGACTGGCAATGGATTGTTGATACAGCCGCAACCAAGACGGCAACCGGTATCAAACACGAAGAATGTTCCGTTTGCCACGAAAGACGCAGTGAAAACACTGTTATTCCTGTTCAGGATTGCGACCACGAACACGTGACGCCTACGGCGCAAGTCAACCCGACTTGCACGGCGGCGGGCAAAAAAGCCTACTACCACTGCACGGATTGCAACAAGTATTTTGAGGACGCGAATTGCCAACTTCTCATTGAAAATCTTGACGAATACGGCATTTTGGAGGCGCTCGGTCACGACTGGGACGATTGGCACGTCGTCACACCCGCAACCGAAACGGAGGACGGCGTTGAAGAGCGTGTATGCTCTCGTGACGAAAGCCACAAAGAACAACGCACCATTACCGCAAGCGGATTCAGCTATACAACCGACGAGCAAGGCATAAAAGTGTTTGAGCATTCTTTGGCTCTCGGCACTGCAAACGACTTCGCGGCTCTCTTTGCCGCGGCTAAACAAGCAACCGGCAAAGTAAAAATCAGCGCAGGCGATCTTGTGCTAACGTTTGACGCAAACGCAGTAAACGCTATCGGCGGTAATGCGGCAAATCTTACGGCAAATGTCCTGACTTCCAATTTCGGCATAGACGGTCTTGACGGAATCCAGTCGGTCATCGAACTTTCGCTCGGCAATACGACTTTTGCAAACGGCACCGTATCTGTCAAACTTCCGTTTACGACGGCTGTTCCCGAAGGTAAAGTCGCAAAGGTCTACTACGTTGACGCGCAAGGCAGCAAAACGGATATGAACGCAACGTTTGCGGACGGCAAGGTCTCGTTTGAGACGAACCACTTCTCGAAGTTTGCGGTAGTCTTTGAAGACGCCACGATGCCAACTCCTGTTGATCCCGAAGAGCCTGATGATCCTGTAAATCCGACTCCGAGCGAGCCTGAAATCACTCCGAACACACAAAAGGGCGGTTTAAGCGGTGGAGCCATTGCGGGTATCGTCATCGGCTCTGTGATTCTCTTGGCGTTGATCGCTTGCGCTGTTCTATTCTTGCTCAACAAGAAAGGCATCGTCAAGTTCGGCAAAAAGAACTAACAATCAAGGCAGATAAACCGCAAAACCAGCAAAAACGTTAGGGTGTTGAAATCTTCAGCACCCTAATCTTTACAAAGAGTTTTTTGTGATATACGATCGGCAAGGTGCCACGAAAGAAAAAATTCGCAAAAAACTTTTTCACTTCCCAAAACCGGGAAGTGAAAATTTGAATTTTCAATGATATTGTTATATAATAAAAAAAGCGTTAAGGTGTTTGCTAAAACCGACACCTCAACCTTTACAAACCAATCTGAAAGTGATACACTACAAACCGAATACGGGCGGTAGGTAAAATACCATTGCTTGCCGCTGACGTTCGTTAAGCGATGATACTTGGCAGAAGCCGTATTGACTTAAACCGCGTAAAAACTGTGGCAGTGGGCGGAGAGGACAGTACGAAACCGAGAACCACGAGACTTCGGGCGAACAGATAGACCTTATTTTGTGTTAAGGAAACACATCTGAGGTTTTGTCTGTTCGCCCTTTTTTGTCGTCTGTATTCAGTTTGAAACATATTTCAAGGAGATACAGATGAACGCACGGGATAGTCCTTTATAGCCGTTTTTTGGTCGCTTGCGGAAGTGATTACAAAAGACCTATTCGGGAAAGCAAATTGCAAGCAAAACGAGATGAAGCGAAATAGGTGTAGCCTACTACACCAAACGTTGTTTGGTCGTAGGCTCTGTGAGGCTTTTTGTCCACCGAACAAAGTCGAGATGACTGTTTCTACACACCTATTTCGCGCAACACAAAAACGCTCGACAAGATCATTTAAAGTCTTTACGAAGATAAAGTAGCAGGCAAACTTTCCGAAGAACGCTATATGAAGATGCGCGAAAACTACGAAACGGAACAGCGATCGTTGACGGACAAAGTGTCTGTGTTAAAAGCGGATATGGAAAAGTCCAAGAACAAAACCGAAGAGATCATAAAATTCGTTTCTCTCGTGGACAATTACAGCGACTTTAAGGAATTGACGCCTGAGATCCTGCGAGCGTTCATAGACAAGGTGCTGATCAACGAAAAGCAGAAAGTTGACGGACATTACAAACACACAATAGAAATCATGTACAACTTCGTCGGAGCCGTTGAAATCCCCGACTTCGACTGAAACAAACAAGAGAAAAGGCGTGGCATTACGCCACGCCTGATTCTCAAAGAACAGCCTTACCGAAAATTCCCTAATGGAAGTGCGGTTTTGCCGACCTCTTTTCTTCCTTTGTTTTCAAGGATGGATTATTTCACCCATTCCACTTCTTTCGCGTACTTGTCGATGATGTCTTTCGCAAAATTCGTCTTCGTGATGGTCTTGTCCTTCTTATCGACGATGCCGTCATTCGTAAGGGACTTATAGTCGTAATAGAACGCCGCTTCGTACCAAGTCTCGCTGCTGCTTTCTCCCTTGATGCTCCCTATGATCGTGGCGTTGCCCGCCCATTCCTCTTCGTCTCTGAAGCTGCGGATATAGCCATTGTCCCAGATCTTGACATTCAAGACGTATTTCTTATATTCGAGATCCTTGCTGTCTGCGCTTTGGCGGAGATATTCGCGCGACGCCGAGACCGTCGCCTCGTCCGTCACCTCCACCACGACGGTGATGTCGTAATACCCTTCCTTGGCGTCATACGTGAAAGACTGCACTTCGCGGATGGAGTCCGTGCTCGCGTATTTGAAGTTATTGATCTCTTTGCAATCCCCGCCCTCGGAGATGAAGGTCGCCGCAGCGAATTCGTCATAGGTGTAGGTCGCCTTGAATTCGTCGAGAAGCCTGTCTTTCTTATCGCGGCTGCCGAGCTTCAAGAAGGGGATATCCGTGGAGAAAGAATCTCCGTCCACCTGCGCGGTCGAGCCCGACAAGGTGACGGCGCGGCAGGTCTTTTTATCCGCGGAGCAATAAGCGCGCTCCTGCTTATCGAGCACTTTCTCGATGACATCCTTCTTGCCCATAGTGACTTCCATGAGCTTCGCGCCTTTCTGATAATAATATTCGCCGTTCGCTTGCACTTTGAAAGCGCGCACGGTCATCGTGCCGCCCGCCGACTTCGCAACGAGCGCGGAGCCGGAGCCCTGCGCGACCATCACGCATTGCGCCGCGTCGATCTTATTCTGATTCGCGAGATTATAAAGCGCGATGAAAGCCTCTTGCTTCTGCGCGTCCGTCGCCGTCGGCGCAAGCGCAAGATCCACTTTCGCCTGAATGTCCGCGGGGATGACCGCCGTTACCGAGGGCTTGCCGGGGGTCAAAACGAGGTTATCCGCCGTGCTGGCGGGACCGCTCGGAATGAAGAACCAAAGCAAGAAGCCGAGGAGCGCCGCCGCAAGCACGCTTGCCACGATGATGATAATGAGCTTTTTCTTGCTGAGCTTCTTTTTCTTCGGGGACTCGGGTTCGGAGAGCGCTTCTTCGTAATTTGCGCGAAGCTCCACGGTACTTTCCTTCTCAGCGGATTCTGCCGCGAATTCCGCTTCGATCTTCTCCGCCGTCTGCTCTTCGGAGACTTCCGTCGTCCCCTCTAACGTTTCTTTTTCTTCCATATTTCCTCCTATTCGATAAGACGGCGTCACGGGATCGTGATCTCGCCTGTCTTGGTGACTCTCCAATAATTTTCCACTTTCACAAACGCCTGCCAAGCATACGTCTTTCCGGAGGCAAAGCCTTCCGTCACGGGCGTATCGAGGCTGCTCGGATCGTCGGGATCCTTCTCATAATAGCTTATAAGATAGCCGTGTGTCAAGCTATCTTCGTCGGCAGCTTTAGGCACCGCTCCATTCAAATGCTGGACATACGCCGTCACGACGAAATGCGTCTCGCTCCAAACCACGGTGACCGAGACCTTCTCATCTGCGAGCAGGATCTCGCAGATCGTGACCTCGAAGGTCTTGGGCGAAAGCTCCGTGCCGACGACATAGTTCGGGTTGCCCGACGTGACCGTAATGACATAGGGCACTGCCTTCTTGCCGCTGTATTTGACATCGCTCAGCGTGACGGACGAAGCGGGGCTGCCGACCTCCGCCTTCACAAGCAGGTCGATCCCTTCTTGGATGTGATATTTCGGCTGTACTTTCGCCGTAAAGACATAGCCTGCCGCGCCGTTATACGAGAATTCCTCGCCGCTGTCCACCTGCAAGTTGCCGCAGTAAAGCCTGACTTCCGACGTAATATCCTTCGGATCCACCGTGAAGGGGATGCTCACGGGCGTGTCGTTGTAAAGGGCGTGTCCGACCGCTTTGACGCAGATGCGATAATCGCCCGCGCCCAAGGTCTCATTCTCGCCGAGGGGCGTCGTCTCTCCGTTCCTGACGATATAACGCGTCTGATATTTTTCTTCCACTTCATTCGTAAGGAAATGAGACGCCATCGCATTGAGGACGTTCGCCGGCGTAATGTAGGTCTCCGCCGTGTCGCCATAGGTGGCGCGATAAGAAAGGACGTCGAAGAGATCGCTTACGCTTGCGGGCAATTGACCGCTTTCCTGCGCTTCGTTATAAAGCTCCTGCGCTTCGCCGCGCACCGTTTCAGGCACCGTGGCATTCCAGAGGCGGATGCCCATATGGCCGTCGTTATCCGCGATCCATTCGAAAACGACGCCGCTGTCCTTTGCTTCTTCCGTCCTGTATTCGTACACCGTCCTTTCTTCTCCGCCCGATTTGACGGTGAGCACGGTGGGCAGACCGTTCGAAGCCAAAGTCGTCTCGTTCATCGGGTTGAAGATTTCCTCAAACCTGTCGTCGCCCAAGGACTTCTTTTGATAGAAGATCGTATTCGGCGCGCTCGCGATCTTATACGCCTCCGGCACGTTGATCTGCTCGATGACATTCTCGATGACGGAGACGGTGTAGCCTTCGATGGGCTGATAACCCGCGCTCTCATTGCCCACGTCCACGGTGACGTTCGTCTTGCCGCCCGTGCCGTCATAGGAAAGGCTGATGCCTTTTGTATTATAACGGAGCTTTAAGTCATAGCGGCGCGTATCGCCCGCAAAGGTGACTTTGACGTCGAGATACGCATTCCCGTTTTCATCCACGTCTTTGCCGAAGGGATACGCCGCATAGCTGTCGACATAGATGAAAGACTGCGTGCTGTATTTGCCGGCGCGATCTTTGATATAGACTTTGTCTATATTTCTCGCTTTGATATTCACTTCCACGCCGATGCGGATATCCATATCGGGCATTCCGCCTTTCTTGAAAGCTTCTTCGAGATAGGCGCGCGTCACGCCGAAGGCTTCGCCGAGATCGATCCTCGCATATACGGGGAAGCCATATACGCCGGAATAGCCTTGATAGGTATAACTATTGCCCGTCTTGACCGCATTCGCGGGCACTTCGGAGAGATCCCAATCCGCTTTCACGCTCGCATCCTGCCCATCCACTTTGAAGGTGATGACACGCGGATAGGAATAAAGGGAGGTGGGATCCACGAAATAAGGATTCACTTCCAAGGAGAAGGCGTAAGAGAAGGTGCCGTGCGTGCCCTCGCCCGCAATGCGCGTGATGGACTCCGTGCCCTCTTCCGAGAGGGGGATCCCCGTCACGTCGAGGTCCTGCAATTCGCTCGCCTCGAGATAGACCTCGATCTCTCTATTACTATATCCCACGACGTCATTTCCTATGACCGCCGTGCAGATCTTTTTCCCGCTGATACGCTCGATGGGCGTGCCCTTCTTCAGCTCTTCTTTATAAAGCTCGCGGAACTGCTCGTATCCTTCCCAACGGACGATGGGGATCACGGTGTCGCGCGTTGTCTTGCCCGAGCTTTGGATATAAAGATTATCGGGGTAATTCGCCTGATCGCCCGCGTCGATGACGGCATATCCGTCTTCGCTCGTCGCGTCGGGCGTCAAAAGACGGAAGATCACGGTCTCCGCCACGGCGATGCTCTCATCGGTATAGACCGTATCGTAAGACATGATGGCGGGCGCCACGTAAACATGCACGGTGATGCGCTGTCCTCTGACCACGGCGACGACGTCGTCAAGGAATCCTCTCGTGATGACGTCCTTCTTCTCGCGGAAAGCCGAGATGCCCTCCCAATGATCCACTTTGACGGAAACGGGGGTCGCCGTTTCCTCATTCAGAGAAAGCAAGATCTCCGAAGGATAGCTCTTTTCCTCGAGATAGCTCACCGTATAGGACATCGCGCCCATTACGGAGAAGAGAAGCCTCATCTCGCCGTTATTCATATTATAAGCAAGCTTGCCGCCCGCAAGCGCCACGCCGCTCTCCGTCTCGGAAGCCGCGATCGCGATCTCATGCGCTTCGTCCGTAGCGAAAGAGCTCTTTGCAACAAGGACTTTATCAAAGATAAAGGTCACGGTGATGGGCTCGCTGCCGACAGAGCTCCTGCCGACATACGTGCCTCCATTCGCGATCTCCGTTTCTTTAAAGTCGCGATCGAAGCTCCAATTCGCGCGATACGCATAGACCTTTCCTTCTTCCCCGCCGCTCGTATACGTCACGCGAATAAAGGCGGGATAACGATAGGTAAAGACATTCACGTCTTTGATCTCATAAGCATAAAGCGAAGCCGCGCTCTCGCCGCTCTCCGCGATGACGCCGCCGTCCTCGTCGAGGAGCTCCGTCTTCGTCACCGTCGCGGGGACAAAAGCGTAATCGAATTCTTTGCGCTGATAACCGCTGACGGAATCCCCCACAAGGAGAGTCACTTTGCCCGAAGTGCCCACGGCGTTCTCCACGGAAGCCACCTCGGTAAACTCCCAATTGATGCCGCTCATCGTGAAACGCGCGTTGTCATTCTCGACGGTAAAGACCTTGGGAAGCACGTTCTCCCACGCGGTGGTGGAAAGAGAATGTGCGTGCAATACGTCGATGAGGAAAGTATGCTTCGCCGTGTCGTACGTCGTCGTGCCGACGAGCTCAGCCATATCGAAGGAGAAATCCGCGTAATTCACGGATAAGATCTTCGGCGTGAAAGAGATGGAAACGGGCAGAGACGCATAGCTATTCTTATCCCAGCAGTCATATACGCGCGCATGGACCGTATACGTCTTCGAGAGCCTGTAAAGCGCTTTGTCCGCGGCGGCGTCCACCACTTCGGAGGCGCGCAGATCCCAGACGACGGAGACGGTAACGGGCGTGTCATCTTCCGTGAGCGCCACGATGGTCTCGGGATAGGTCTCGGGATCCAAAGGATCTTGCTTGTCATAAGCGACGAAAGCCTGCTCGTAATTCGTCTTCACCACTTTGTCGCCCGTAAAGCGCAGACGAAGGGTCGCGCCGACCTCGATCTCATCCCCGAAGAAGGTCTTCACGCGGGGCTCGATGTCGAATTCCGTCTTCTCCCCCGCCGTGCTTGTATCTTTGAAATTCCAAGAAGCGATCTCGACCCGACGCGCGTCGCCGAGCACCGTGAGCTCCGCTCGCTTGAAGCTTCCGATGACATCATGCGGATCATAGGCGCCGTAACGCGCAAAAGTGAAGGTGCGATTATTCGGACTATAGAAGCCGACGGCGTATTCCTCTTTCTCGGAGCCGAGAAGACGGAACTGCGAAGGCGTCGTGCAATCCACAACGATGGAGCTCGTCACGGTCTTTCCGAGCAAGGATACCTGCGCGGTCACCGTAGACGCCGCGACGCCGACGCTTCTCGGCACTTCCGCCGTATTATACGTCCAAGTGCTTGCGCCCTCCGCCGTCAGCAAAGAGACTTTGTAAGCGCTCTTCCCGGGGAAAGTGACTCTCGCCTCGGAAGGCATCGTGCCGATCTCGGCGTCCAAAAGCATGATCTCCGCGGGGATGTTCTCCACTTCGACGGAGAGATCGAAATCATCGTTATGGGTGATCGCAAAAGAATTCGCCGTGACAGAGACGCTGCGACGGGAGTCGAAGACCACCGTCCCCACCTTCTTCTCCGCATAAAGCGAGATCTCGAAGCGGCGGAACGCCATCTCATCCATCGCGCGGCTCGACAGCCCGGAATGGATGGAGGACAATAATGCGATAAGATCCGAGCCGACGCTCGCATTCGCGCCGAACATAAAGTAATCGTCCGACGCCGCGAGATAGATGCGTTTATTCGGCTCATCGCGCTCGAGCCCCATCGCCGCGTTAAAGGCGGCAAACGGCTCGTCCGCCAAGACGCACCGCTTCGCGGTGTGAACCGTGCGCACGGCGGGATAGATGAGATAAAACGCCGTGGGATCTTCCGACGTATAATAAAGCTTCACCACTTCCACGTCCACGCTCGCTTTGCCGAGATGGACGATCGCGCGATCGAGCGCGCCGTCTTTATCAAAAAGGAACTCCGCTTCATAAGCAAGCTCATTGGAATCCACGGTGAAAGTCAAAGTCTCGCCCGAAAGCGAAGAAAGCAACGAGGAAAGCATCTCGCCCGCGCTTGCAAACGCGGACTGCGTGGAGATCTTTCCCGCGAGAGACAGATGCGTGGAAGCATTCTCCGCAAGATCCGCATATTCTTCCGCATCGTCGGGAAGCGAGATCTCCGCCCCCTCGGGCAACGTGGCGAAAGAGAAGCTTTCGTCCGAGAAAGAGAGGACGGCGTCGGGGAAAGATATCTCCGCGGAAAGTCCCGAAAGGGCGTGATCCGCCACGCTCCAAGAAAGGGTGGCGCCGCGCACGCCGAAGACGCCGAGGAAGCCGAGCTTCTTCGCAAGCAGATCGAAAAGATCCTTCCCGAAAGAACAAGTGACGGCATCTCCCTCTCTGCTCACGCCGCCGATGAGAAGCGCGGCGACGCGAAGCTTATCTTTGAACGTATATTCTTCCGTGTCGGTCAAGCCCAAGATCTCGACGCGACGCTCGAGCTCTTCTCTTGCGAGCTTGCATTTGCCGATGCCGAAAGAGGAAAGATCGACATAAAGATATCCGTCTTTCAAAATGAAAGACGCGCTCTTTTTCTCTTGCGCCTCCGTGACCTCTCTTAAAGTCAAAGAACCCTCGAGCCCGCTGCCCGCGACGTAACGCGTCGTAAGCGCGTACGTGAACTCATATCCGAGCTCGGTGAAAAGACGGTTCGCCGCGATGCCGTAATTCAGCTCGATATCCCCTTCTTCTCGCGTGAAGGAAAGGCGCGCCGTGCCGTTCAAGGCGAGATTACGAAGATTTCCGTCTTTATAATTCTCGAAAGAAGTGGGAAGATCCATCGTAACGGCATTCCGAGAGAGCGAGAAAGACGTCCATTCGATCGCCTTGCTTGCGCTCTCCGCTTTCGCAGAGACGAAAGCGCCGTCTTGGAGAGAGAACTCCACCGACGCACTCCCTTCTTCCCGAAGCGCCGCGACGGCGGCGTTCGTAAGATGCAGCGCGGAAATGCATTCCTCTGCGGAAAGACCGATATCCGCGCTCTCCAAGAGCTCGGCGAGAGAATCGAATAAAAGCGCATAAGACAGCGTGAATACATAACGGGACTCGCCCGTCTCGCTATTCGCATAATACTTGCAACCGCCGAAGATGCGGCTTCCGATGGTGGGGATCAGGTCGATGACCGACTTCAAAGCGCCGTTTTCCTTCTCGAAATAAAGCTCGGAAACAGTCTTCGCGAGCTCCACGTCAGAGATCTTGACACGATTCAGATAAGGCGGATAGTCGATATAAAGATCGCCTTCGCGATAATAGACGCGGAAGACGGAAGTCGTCTCCTTCTTGAGCTCGAGAAGAAACTCCGTGCGGGTATCCTCCTCAATATTCGCCGCCGTGATGTCGAAAGCGCCGCGGATCGCAAGATCATAGACGTCCGCGCCTTCCGTATAACGCGCCGCCGTGGAGAGAAAGAAAACGTTCTGATCCTTGGAGCCGTCCATCGAAAGAAGGGCGTTCTGCACGACGGACATCGCCGTGGAGACCGCGATAACGTCCCCATTCGGGTCCTCCGGCTCTTCCGGCTTCTTCTTACACGCCGTAAAGAGCACGAGCGAAAGCGCCAGTGAAAGGACGAGGAGTAATATGAGAGCAAAAGAAAATCTATTTTTACGCATAGTATAATATTACAACACGCGCGGGGGCGTTGTCAATAGTCAAATAAAGCCACTTTCGTCCTCCCGCGATTTGCCTCGGATCGCCGACTGCGCTAAGCGATCGAGATGTTTCGGCGCGTGGCTTTGCCACGGCTCAACATGACAAATACAGCGCGCTGCGCGCGTCATCACCTTCCCCGCTTGACTTTTCCCACGATCTGCGTTACCCTATTAAGCAGGCGGGAAGCCGAGGAGGGACGCTATGGATTGGGCGGCGATTTGGACAACGATCAAAGATTTTTTCTCGAATAACGTTTGGAATATCGTGAAATTCTTCGCGATCCTCATCATCGGGATCATCGTGCTGAAGCTGCTCTTCGTCGGCTTGCGCAAGCTTTTTGCCCGCTCGAAAATGGAGCCCGTGGCGCAGCATTTTCTGCTCGCGATCCTGCGCTTCCTTTTATGGCTGGTCCTCGTCCTCATCTTGCTCTCCGTCATCGGCGTACAGATCACGGGCATCGTGACGGCGCTCAGCGCCGCGATCCTCGCCATCGGCATGGCTTTGCAAGATAATATCTCGAACGTGGCGAACGGCATCGTCATCGTCGCGAATAAATTGTTCAAAAAAGGTGATTTCATCCAGGTCGGAGACGTCTCGGGGCGCATCATCGAGATCAATTTCCTTTTCACGACGCTTTACACCGCCGACAATAAGCGCGTCACCCTCCCGAATTCCACCATCGTGAATAACCCCGTGGTGAATTCCGGCGCGAATCCCAAGCGCCGCGTGGACTTCACCTTCCCCGTCGCTTACGAATCGGACACCGAGCTCGTGAAAAAGACCGTGATCGACGTGATGAAGAGCAATGGAAAGATCTATCTCGACCCGGAGCCCTTTTGCAAGCTCAAGGAATTTGCGGACAGCAGCATCAATTTCTTTGCGAATTGCTGGTGTGACTCCGAAGATTATTGGGACGTCTATTATTACGTGATGGAGAAAGTCTTCAACGAATTTAAGCGCAACGGCATCTCCATCCCCTTCGCGCAGGTGGAAGTGCGCGAGCGCAAAGACGAAACCGCGATGCCTTATGACAAGACCCCGCTCCCCGAGAGGCAGGAAAAGGAACGCCCCGCGGAGAAGACTTTTGCCGACGAGATCAAAAAACATTACGAATCCGCCAAAGAAAAAATCAAGCGCAAGAAGTCTGAAAAAGGCGCCGAAAAGGAAGAAGCTCTTCCACTGGAAGAGAACGCGGAAAAGAAAGACTGAAAAGAGAGCCTTTCTCGGCTCCTTTCATAAAATAAAAAGACAAATTCGGAGGTAATTTTATGAAGAAAATCGCATTGATCCTTTCCATCGTGCTCCTGATGAGCTTTTGCTGTCTGGCGCTCTGCGCCTGCCATCCGGCGGCGGGCGACTATAAATTCAAGTCCGCAAAGCTGGCGATCGTCACGATCACAGCAGATCAGACGGAGGACGGCGCCGTCTCCCTCTCTCTAAAGAGAGACAGGACGTATTCTTTCTCTTTTAACTACGGAAACGCGATCTCCATCACGGAAAACGGGACCTGGAAGCAAGACGGGGACGTCGTCACCTTTACGACGAGCTCCGGCGATGAAATGACCGCCACCTATCAAGACAAAGAGCTGACTTGGAAATATTCTTCCGTCTATACTTTCGTCTTCACGAAATGATCTTCGGTGATATCCCTTCGGCTCTCGCTCCTTTTACGGGGCGAGAGCCTTTTTTCTCCCTTAAAAGTCCCTTGAGCGTCCCTACGGCGCGCCCTTTCGAATCCGCGGAATAAAAGCCGCTTTTTCGCCCAAAATCAGAAGAGAACTCATCAAAGGAGGAAACTATGGAAACGACCGTTTTGGAACCGGAGAAAAAGAGGATCTTCGC
>JAGCXI010000036.1 GCA_017961365.1 Clostridia bacterium | reverse complement strand
ATGCTTGCGAGAGTCCCGTCATTTCCGCCGTCGGTCACGAGACTGATTTTACGATCTCGGATCTTGCCGCTGACGCTCGCGCCGCGACGCCGACCGCAGCCGCCCATCTTGTCGCTTTCAATGAAGAAGAATTGAAGTCGGACATCTTTGCGCTTCTTTCGAAAATGGCGATCTCCGCGCAGAATAAGCTCGAGGACGGGAAGACCGCGCTTTCGCAAACGATAAAGACCTTGCATCTCGGGGCGAGCCGACTTGCAGAACGCAATGAATCGACATTGCGCATGCGTCTCGAAGCTTTGCGAACGGCGAGCAAATTTTTGATTTCACAGAAAGAAAACACATTGGATAAAACGCTCGTGCGCTATGCGGCGAGCAATCCCTTGCATATCCTTTCCAAAGGATATATGGGGGTCTCGAAAAACGGAAAAAGAGTCACTTCCGCGGGAGAACTTGCCGCCGGCGACGAGATCTCGATCCGTGCGAAAGACGGCGTCATACAAGCTGAAGTAAAGGAGCTGAACTATGAAATTTGAAGAAATACTTGCAGAACTCGGAAGCATTTCCGCGAAATTGGAAGCGGGGGATCTCTCTCTTGAAGAAGGGATCGATCTTTATAATAAGGGACTCGAACTCTCAAAAAAAGCGATCGAGATCCTGAAAGAGGGAAAAGGGAAGATCACCTTGCTTTCCGATGAGATCGGCAAACTCGCGGACAGCGCTTTCGAGGTGGAAGAACAATGATTCGAGACGTCTTGGCGAAATTTGCCGAAAAATTCAATAAAGATATTGAAGCGACGATGAATGAGCTTCGCGGAGGTCAGCTTGTCTCTGCGATGCGATATGCGGTCACGGGAGGCGGGAAGCGCCTTCGTCCTTTCTTGCTTTTGGTCGCGGCAGAGATGGGCGGGCTCACCTATGACGAGGTCTATCCTTTGATGGTCGGCATAGAGCTTGTGCATAGCTATTCTTTGGTCCATGACGATCTTCCTTGTATGGATGACGACGATTTTCGTCGTGGGAGAAAGTCCACGCACGCTGTCTACGGCGAGGCGATGGGCGTGCTCGCCGGGGACGCGCTTTTGAATTACGCTTATGAATATATGCTCCAAAACGCGACGAAAGCCAAGAATATCGGCGGATACATAACGGCGATCAGCTGTATCATGGTGAGAGCCGGATATATGGGAATGGTCGGCGGTCAGAGCTATGACATCGACGAAGAAGTCAAAAAACATTTCAAAAGGGAAGATTTTATCAATATGTATTCCGCGAAAACGGGCGCGCTCTTTCAGGCAGCGCTCGGCGCAGGGGCATTTGCGGCAGGGCTTCCCGAAGCTTCTTTGACCGCGCTTCTGAAATGCGGGACCTATCTCGGCGTCGCTTTCCAGCTGAAAGATGATCTTGCGGACGCTGTGCAAGATGCGAAAGTTTCGGAAGGGAAAGAGAAGAAGCCCTGCTTGACAGCACTGTCCACGTTTACTCCCGAGTCCGCGGCGGAATTCGTCGCTCTGGAGCGCGATGTGGCGAAAGACGCCGTCCGAGATCTTCCCGGGAGCGAGAATCTCGTCGCGCTCATCGATTTCCTTCTTTCGCCCAATGAAGAGGCGCAGGAGGACGAAAAAGAAAAGACCGAAAAACCTGCTTCCGATGCTTCGGAACAAGGTGAAGATAAGCAGTAAAAATCGGGAGAGATCCCGAGGAGAAATCCGCGAGAAAGGATTTTGCTTGTAATTTTTCTCTTATCTATGATAATATATTTATACGGTGGTGCAGTATTCTAGTCAGGACGCGCATTAACGAGGGCGGGGTTAAAATACCGTCGTAGGGCACATCGATGAAGTTTCTTGTGTTGGCTCGTTTTGCCCAAATTCGGGTCGATGCTGGGAGTTAAGGATTGCGGGCGTTTCGTAATGGCATACGAGAGCCGACCCACTTTCCGTGGAGACCTATCACGGTGGTCGCTTGTCGGGCACTGTATGGGATTAAACCTGCAATGCGGTGTCAAAGCTGTGTGCAGAGTAGCCTGCCTTGAGTGAAATGGGCGAATTGGGAACCACACCGATGTCGTCGGCAGACGCATATTCGGTGATTGCCCATGAAACCTATTTTGCAAAAGAGGATAAGTCGTGTGCGTTCTGTTAAGGAAATCTTCTAGACTGTATTTCAGCAAGTAAGGATTATAGTGCGACCTAAGTGGCGATCCGGTTGCGCATGGGGCGACTCGCGACCGGCGGATCAAAAGGAAACTGCGCGTTCGGCGACGACGCGTTCCGCTTGGGGGAAATCCTACCGGACCTATGGCGCAAGGTTTACTTATTTGCTACCACCGATCATAAGGAGTTTCGTTTTTTTTGAAAGAAGAAGAGGAGAGACTTCCTGCCGAGGATCTTTCGGGAGCCCTTCCGTCCTCCAAAGAAGGCAAGAAGCATAAAACGAGCAAGCGAAATCTTTGGCCGTTGAAAGTGACGGTCATCACCCTTGCTTTATCCGCTTTTTTCAGCTTCTTCACAGAGATCATTTCCACGAAAAGTAATCTTGTCGTCGCGCTCTTGATCTGCGTTTTGCTCGTTGTGATCAGCATCATTTTCGATGGGATCGGCGTGTCCGTGACGAATTGCGATATCAGCCCGCTCACGGCGATGGCTGCGCGCAAAGTTCCGGGAAGCAAGCGCGCGATCCGTCTCGTCCAGAATTCCGAAAAGGTGAGCAGCATTTGTTGCGACGTGATCGGCGATATTTGCGGCGTTGTCTCAGGAGCCTGCTCCGCGGCGATCGTCATTCGGATCATTGCTTTTGCAGGCGATAAGTATCAGCTTATGTATTCCATCATCGCGAGCGCGTGCATCGCGGCGCTTACGGTGGGCGGAAAGGCGTTTGAAAAGACCATAGCGATCAAGAATTCCAAAGAAATGGTGATGCTGACGGCGCGGATCATCGGATTTTTCTCCCGCGAGGAGAGAAAGGGGAGGAAAAATGCTTCTAAAAAGTCTAAATCTTCCGATTGACATTCGCTCGCTTGGGACAAAGGAGCTGATCGACCTTTCCGAGGAGGTCCGCGAAAGGATCATTTCCGTCGCATTGCAAAATGGCGGACATATCGGCGCTTCGCTCGGCGCGGTGGAGCTCATTGTCTCCCTCTTGAAAGTCTTCGATCCCGATCGGGATAAGATCGTATTTGACGTAGGACATCAAGCCTATGCTTATAAAATTTTAACGGGACGAAATCCCTCTTTTGACAAATTGCGCGCCTATGGCGGCATAAGCGGCTTCCCGAAGCCTTCCGAGAGCGCCTATGATCATTTTGTCGGCGGGCATGCCGGCAACGCAGTCTCCGCTTGTTGCGGCTATGCAATGGCGCGGAAGCTTTCGGGCGATTCTTATGAAGTAATTTCCGTTCTCGGGGACGGCGTGATGGTGAATGGCGAGACCGCGGAGGGCTTCAACCTCGTATCCTCCACGGGCAAACAGATCATTGTCATCAACGATAATACGTATTCCATCTCGGCGGGCGTCGGCGCGATTCCCGATTTTTTGGCGAAACTGCGCCAAAAGAACTATGACGGCAAAGTCAGCTCAGGCGAGGAAAGCCCTTTTTCGCAATACGACGTCGATTATCTCGGGCCTATTCCCGGACATGATATCGAAAAGTTGACGCAGGCGATGATCCTCGCGAAAGAGAGCGAACGTTCCGTCGTTTTACACGTGGTGACGAATAAAGGGAAAGGTTATGCTCCCGCAGAGTTGAATCCCTTGAAAATGCATGGCGTGGCGCCGAAAGGAGAGAGCGTCTCTTCCTCGTTCGGCTCGACGATCGGAAGCACTCTCTTGCGTCTTCGCGAAAAAGACGATAAGATCGTGGCGATCGCGGCGGCGATGGCTGTCGGGACGGGGCTTTCTCATTTTGAAGCGGTGTATCCGAAAAGCTTTATCGACGTCGGGATCGCGGAAAGCACCGCGTTGACGGTAGCGGCGGCGATGGCAAGGGCGGGATTTAAGCCCTATGTCGCCATTTATTCCACCTTTTTGCAGCGCGCTTTCGATCAGCTTTTGTATGACGTTGCGCTCGACGCTTTGGACGTGACCGTGCTTGTGGATCGTGCGGGGATCGTCGGTGAAGACGGAGAATCTCACCAAGGGATTTATGATCTCGGGCTCCTTTCCGTCATTCCCGACGTCAAGATCGCAAGCCCCGCTTCTTATCGGGAACTCGCCTTGATGCTCGAATGGAGCGCACATGAAAAAGGAGTAAAAATCATTCGTTATCCGAAGGGGAATTCCGATACGGGGATCCCGACGGACGGAGAGCTTCCGCGCTGGAAGGTCCTGAAAGAAGGCGAGAAATATATCGTCGCGCACGGACCGCGTATGCTGGAAAACGCGCTCGCTGCTGCGGAGATCCTTGAGAAGAAAGGGATGTCGGTTGGCGTTGTAAACGCACGCTTTATCGCCCCCTATGACCTTGATTTTTTGTGCGCAAACCCGGAAAAGAAACTTTT
>JAGCXI010000001.1 GCA_017961365.1 Clostridia bacterium | reverse complement strand
GTTTGAAATAACAGACCCGTTCAAGAAGTAGTCTCGATTCGCGATAGGCAAGTTAGGCTACAGCACGATTTCGTGCCGCCTATGAAGGAGGGTTTTACCCGTTATATGAAAAACCACCAGGTGCACTGGTGGATTTTTATTCGTATCCTGAGCGGGTGGCATGGTCTCTTGACTTTTGCGGATTTTTTGCGATAACATAATAATGGTACATATGTAAGCAGATACTGCGTATCGGCTATAGAAGGAGGTACGTTAGGTCGAA
Organism: Clostridia bacterium; assembly: GCA_017961365.1. Classification (GTDB taxonomy): domain Bacteria; phylum Bacillota; class Clostridia; order Christensenellales; family CAG-1252; genus CAG-1252. Next base: position 18,173 of record JAGCXI010000001.1, on the reverse strand, counting down.
TATGGACGATTTTTTTGATGCCGAATTCACAAAGAGAATAAAAAAGTTCCATGAATATGCAAATGGAATCTCGGACGAAGTGCAACGCGTTCTACAAGCGGCTCTTGATGAAATGGAGCAATGGAAAAAGCTCGTTGCGCCGATCATAGAGGAAAATCGAAAGATTGCCGAGATGCTCCCTAAGTTGCGAATACCGGATAGTTTAAAAGCAGTTTCCGAGCTCGGTAAAGCGCAATACGTTTATTGGGACTATCTATCGCATTCGTTTATAGACAAAGTGCTTGGCGCCGACGATACGGACGCTATGCTCCTTGCGCATGAAAGCCGAAATGACTATGCGGAATCCGAAGCGCTTATTGCAAAATGCGCTAAGCATAAATGCGTTCTCCCGAATAAAAGTCTGTTTCAAGAATGTATGCAAAGCTATCATGGAGGAGCATATCATTTAGCGGCAATAGGGCTTGTCGCCGTAATCGACGCTGCACTGACCGAGGCAACGAAGGATCCTTCGCATAGTGGGATTCTGCGTTGTCACGCTATCTTAAATAGAATGGAAGACCAAGACCCTCTCGATGAAGAGGAATATGCTATCGTTGCATTGTGTATTACATTTAATTCGACAATAGAAGCCTTTTACAAAAAGCTTCTCTTTTCCGAAGAGGAGCCAAAGAACTTGAATCGACACTGGATCGCCCATGGAAGATCGACGCGAGACTATACGCGCCTCGATTGCATCAAACTCCTCCGCCTCCTCTATGGCATCATCGTTTTCAATGAGATCGGCAATGCCGACGCTTAAATAAGGACAGTCAAGCGAAAAGAATATTGTCACACACACGAAAAAAAGCTACCCGCGCGGGTAGCTTTTTTGTTTTGTGTTTGTACTCTTTCTCGCTATTAGCTATTGCTTGCGGCACCAGCAGTGAAGTTCAAGGAGACACCTGCACCTAAACCTTGTTCAAGGTCGCCGAGCGCAACACCGTCCTCCCAAACGAGAATCTTCAATTCGAAGGAGTCAAGGGCTTCTAAATCGGTGGCAACAACTATGCTGGTAACCGATGCAGTGGTCAAAATGTCATTTACGCTTTCGCCCTCATCGATTTCACCATAAGCAACTTCCGCATAGTTATGGGTATTTGCCGCTCTCGTATAGAATTTACCCGCAGTGGCGGTCGTAGCACCGCTGTAATCTTCATTATCGGGATCGGTGCCTCTATAGTAATCAGCTGCACCGGATGTAACTTGCGCTTCAGTTCCGGGGACAGCGGGTACGTATTGACCGAGATACTTCTTAAAATAAGTGCCTGCTGCAGCAGTCATCTGAGTGCTTGCGGTTACTGCGGTATAAGTGTAGGCGGTTTCCTTTGCCAAAACACCTAAAAGTTTGTAGCTATCACTTACTTTCTTAAAGACTCCGACTCTAAGAAGAGCAGCGGCATCGATATCATCATCTGTGTCAATATCAGTAAAGGTAGCCGTCAGCGTGACGGTGCTGATCGTATTCGCAGGAGAAAGGTTCTTTACGAAGAAGCTAGTCTGTTCTCCGTTCGTCCAAACATAAGGATTGGCAGTATCACCATCATCAAGCCAAACCATATCACCATTTTCATCAGGAGTAGCAAACTGCGTAGCAAATGCAACGTCGCTCTCGGTCGTATTATTGATTAAGGCCGCAGGAATAGCGGGTGCAAAGGTGCTTCCGGAAGGCGAAGTTGCTTCGATCTCAGGAAGGAATTCACCGGTGGCAGTCCAACCAATACCCAAGGATGCTGCTTCATTGGTCGCGGCAGTCAACGTAACTTGGCTCGCGGTAACACTTGCGTTGCTCGTAAACCATGCGTAGGTTGCGGTGGAGAGAGCCACGGCGACTACAAGCATCATTACGATCGAAGTAATCAGTAAACGTTTTTTCATAATATTAAATACCTCCTTAAACGTTTCAAATAATTTAGTGGCAGAGAGTTCCTTTTTCCACTCTGCCCTGTTTCCTACCAGTATTGTACCACAAGAAAAGGCAGATTTCAATACCCAATTTTAAGTTTTTTTCAACAAAATTAACGTTTCTTAAGCAAGTAGGGGGTCTTCTTAATATAAATTATGCAATGAAAAAGGAAAAAATTCTTCCGAAAAATCCGCATATTTCGCGCTTTCTTACATTATATGCAATTGCGTCGAATAAAATTTACGCTCTGCGGAAAATTGTAAAATATATATTATGAAAAAACGAGTTATCCACATCGACAAACAGCTTTTTCGGCATTTTCAGCCCGACTTACTGACAATTTATCCACAATTGGAGGGGGGGGGACGCCTGACGGCGGGTGAATTGCGCGCAATGCCCCCAAATGTCTATCCGACATTTCGGGGAACCCCGACGCGCGCGTGAATTGCACTTCGTGCATGAATTGACCTCACGGTCATGAATTGCGCAAGCGCATTCTATTTCGTCATACTGAGCCTGTCGAAGTATCTCATCCGCTTTTATAAAACAAGGTGGAGATCCTTCGGCTCCGCTTCGCTTCGCTCAGGATGACGGAATACAATAGCGAGCGAGCGCGAAAGTGCTGTGCGGAATGATGGGGAACGGAGGATGAAATCTTAAGATGCCGTCTTGTCAGCGTGGGCGGGAGGAGCGCTTCGCTTCCGCGACGATGGACGCTTGGGCATTCTCGTAATAAGCGCGGACGCGCTCTTCGAGAATGCGGGCGGCGCGCTTCTTATTCTGCAGCTGAGAGCGTTCGTCCTGACAGGAGACGACGACGCCCGTGGGGAGATGGGTGAGGCGGACCGCCGTCTCCACTTTATTCACATTCTGTCCGCCCTTCCCATGGCTATTAAAGATATCGGTGCGGACATCTTCCTCCCGAATGGGGAGCGCGGGACGGAGGATGGGATAAAGCGCGAGGCTCCAGCTCTCCTCCAAAGCGCGGAGGGGGACGGCGAAGAGCGCGGAATGAGCCCCCTCCCCCAGACATTCGACGCGGAGAGAGCTCTCCCCTTCTTCCACCGTAAGAAGGTCGAAGGCGGCGAGATGGGCGGCAAGATAAGAAAGCAGGTCTGCTTTTGAATAATGAAGCGAGCGAGCGTACGCGCATACGCCCGCGCCCGCGAAGGAGCTCTCGCCCCGCGCCGCGGCGTCCAGACAGACGACGGCGCTCCGCAGGGCATCCTCCCCCTCTCCCCTTTCATACGCCACAAACGCCGAAAGGACGGGGGCAAGCGCGCGGATACGCTCGGAATAATGACGGACGAGCTTTCCGTCCGAAGCCACTTCGGGGTAAGAAAGAAGCTCGGAGAGGCGCTCCGACTCTTCGCAGAGGGCTTTCACTCGGGAAAGGAAGGTTTCGTCTAAAGGAAAATCTTTCATAAGGATATCATACCACTATGCGGAAGGGTTTCGCAAGAGAAGGCGGGGAATTGCGCGCAATGCCCCAAAATGTCTATCCGACATTTCGGGGAACCCCGACGCGCGCGTGAATTGCACTTCGTGCATGAATTGACCTCACGGTCATGAATTGCAAATCCGCGATTGGCGGCTTTGCGTGAATTGCACGCTCGGCGTGCATTAAGGTCGGGATCCTTCGACTCCGCTCAGGATGACGAAATTGGTGAGTGCGTGCGATCATCCTTCTTACGTCATGTTGCACCGAAGGTCCGCGTAGAGCCGCAGGCGAATAGCGAGGTACTCGAGGAATCTCAACCGATTTCAAAACAAGGTGGAGATCCTTCGGCTCCGCTCAGGATGACAAAAAATAAGAAGGCTTATGCGGAGCGAAGAGCGCCTATGGTGCATGAATTGCGCGCAATGCCCCAAAATGTCTATCCGACATTTCGGGGAACCCCAACGCGCGCATGAATTGCACAAGCGCATTGCGGATGAAATGTTTCGGGCGCTTGCGGCGCAAATCATTTTTTTCGCCTTTTCGTCATAAAGTCCTCTATGAAGCGCTTTTTCCTTGCGGCGCGGGTCGCCGCGCTTTTCGTCGGCTCTGTCGTCGGGGCGGGCTTCGCCACGGGGCAAGAGATCCTTCTCTTCTTTGCGGGCGGGAACGTCCTCACCCTGCTTTTCTCCGCGCTCTTTATGGGCGCGTCCGTCATCGTCTTTGCGGAAGCCGGCGCGCTCCTTCGCAGAGGAAAGAAGCTCGCGGACGCTCTCATCGCCATCTCTTCTTTCGCCGTCTATGCAGCGATGATCGCCGCGGCGGAAGAGCTTCTCTTCTCCCTTTCCTCTCTCCGCGGGCTCGGCTTCCTCTTGGCGGCAGGCAGCGCGGCACTCTCTCTGAAAAGCATCGGAAAACTCAGCCTTTTAAACGTCGTCGCCGTCCCTTTGATCATCGTGATCGTCATCTTCGTGGGCGCGCGCGGCGCCTCACTCTCGGGCGGACGCTTTCGTCCCCTCTCCGCCCTCGCTTACGGCGCGATGAACATGCTCTTTTCCGGCGCATTGATGGCGAAGGAAGGAGAAAAAATGAGCCGCAAGGAACGCATCCTTTGCGGCTTGATCTCGAGCGCATTGCTCTTTCTTCTGCTCTTCTTTATGTCGCGCGCCGTGCTTGGGAAGGAGGGCGCGATGCCTTTTCTCTCCGCGGCGAAGGAGGCGGGGCGGGAGCTCTCCGCGCCGATCGCGCTCTTGCTTGCCGTCGTCACGACGATGACGAGCTGTAATTATCTCATCACGCAGGAGATTCGGCTTCTCACGAAAGATGACTTCCTCTCCGCCGCGCTCCCGCTTCTCGGAGGGCTGCTCCTCTCCGCTTGGGGATTTGAAAACGTGGTCACTTATCTTTACCCCGCGGTGTCCGCATTGGCGCTCGGGCATTCCCTCGTCATCTTCTTCCTTTTCGGGCGAAAAAAGCTCCTTTCTATGGGCGCTCTTCCGGCTCCAAGGCGCGGATGAGATCCATCAATTTCACCACGCGGGCGATCTCTTTCTTGCTGAGACCGAAGATCTGCGAGGTCATATAAGCCGTCATCCCATCCGGCATGGGGATATCCGGTTCGGGCATGCTGAGGCAGAAAAGCGCCACCGTGAGCTCCACCCCTTTCACCCGTCCGAGGATGGGGAAAGAGCGATAACAAGCCTCCGCATAAGAGGCAAGGGGCTTCGCAAGGCGCACGTCCATCACGCACGCGCCGAAAGACAGGGCGTCCACATACGCTTCTTGCAGGATGACGGGGTACTCGGCGTAATGCTCGGGCTTGCGGCAAGAGATCGTCATCGGCAGGGCGCTCGGCACGACGGTGAGCTTGCCTTTATGCTTGGCGAGGAGCCTCTCCGCGAGGATCTCCCGCTTGGTCATCGGGCTCAAAGACGCGCGAAGGAGCAAGGCGTCGAAAAAGCGGTCCAATTCCTTATTGCGAAGCTCGCCGAGGAAGGAGACGGCATTCCCGACGACCTCATCGTCATCCAATCGAAAAAGGATCGTGAGGCATTTGCGGAAATCCGCGTCCGTCAGCATGGACTGCAAGAAGGCGTCCGCATTCGCGGCGTGCTTGCGCACGTACGTGCGGAGGACAGTGATGATGGCCTCCGGCATCATTCCGTTATACATCACGTCATAGCGTTTCTTGCTCTTCAATCCTTTCAAGATCACAGAAGCGGGATACTCCCTATAAAAGGAGAAAAGATCCTTCAGCACCGCTTCGCCCGCGGCTCTTTCGCCCGCATTATAATGCACGCCCGCCGCCACGAAATACGTCTCCGGGGCATAAGGCGCCTTGCGAAGGAGCTTGGCGGCAAGAGAACGCCCCAGGGCATATTCTTTCACCGCGTCCGCCGCCGCCACGGCGTAATAAAGCTCGGAGGCTTCGCCATCCACCTTTTCCAAAAGAGGAAGGTATTCTTTCTCTTTGCAGACGCCCACCAAGACATACAGGGCGAAAGCGTCCTGCGGCTCTCTCTCCACCGCCTCTTTCGCCAGCCGATGAGAGGTCTCGACGTCGCCCTTTTTGACATAACAGCGCAGAGCGAAATCCATCGCCTCCGGATAATACTCGGAGGTGGGCTTCACCTGCAAGAGGATCTCCAAGGCTCTGTCATATTCGCGCACGCGCATAAGCCCCAGCGCGCGGTCGATCTCCTCCGCATAATCTTTCTCCGGCTCTTTCCCGACGAGGAAAAGCTCTCCCTTCTTGGGCTTGGGCTCGCTCTCGAAGCCGGAAGCCATCTCCTCCATCATCTCGTCCATCGCGTCGAGCGCGTCCTCATCGCCGTCGAGGCGGGCTTTCTCCGTGACATAATACACGGACTCATAGAGCTTGCCCGTGACGCCCGTTGCCCGCGCCATCAAGTCATACGCTTCGCTCTTCCCTTCGCTGCCCGAAGCGATGACGCCGAGCGCGACGTCCATCGCCTCGTACTGCCTGCCCATACGAAGATAAATATCGGCAAGGGTGAGCTTGTACTCCACATTTCCCTTGCCGTTCACCGCGTTTTCGCAATACACGAGCGCCTGCCTCAGCTCGCCCCGATCGAGGGCGGCGAGCGCCAGCTTATAAAAGCTCTCGGGCGACTGCTCAAAGCTTATGATCATATCGCCTCCAAATATTCACGACATCCTCCTTGCCGAAGACATAACGTTTGCCGCAAAAATGACAGATCACCTCGATCTCGCCGCGCTCCATCAAAAGATTCACGGAGTCGCCCCTGCCGAGGGTGATGACGGCATTCGACATCTGCTCCACGCTGCATTTGCAACGATATTCGGGGACGGTGGGCGGGAAATACTCGATCTGGAAATGACCGAAATAATCTTTCAAAATGTCCGCGGGGGACTTCACGCGAAGCACCTCGCCGATATCCGCAAAATTCGAGACGATGTCCTCCACCACGACGAGGATATGATCGGGGCAATTCGGCATGGGCTGCACGATGACGCCGCCGGCGGAAAGACAGCTGCCGTCCTCCCCGATGGTGACATTGAGCGCGAGCGCGGTGGGCGCGCCTTCGCTGCGCGTGAAATACCAAGCGAAATCCTCCTCAAGATTTCCCCGCACGAGCTCGGTCTTGCCGACATAAGGCTCCTTGAGCCCGAGATCCTTGATGACGGTGATGAAGCCTTCGCTCCCCACGCCCTTAAAAAGATCCTGTTTGCCATTCCCGAGGGGTGGGAGGGTGGCGTCCTTATGCTCCACGTACCCGCGCACCTTCGCGCCGCTGTCCGCCGCCACGATGATGCTCCCGAGCACGCCTTTATCCGTCACTTGGATGCTGAGCTTCTCCTTCTCCCCTTTGAGCTCATTCGACATATACGCCGCCACGGAAAGCACCTTCCCGAGGGCTTCCGCCGCGAGCGGAGAGAGGGAATGAAGACGGATCGCTTCATTCACAAGATCGGTCGTCTTGAAGGCGACCACTTTTACCTGCCCGTCGAAAACGAGCGCTTTCTCTATGCTATCCATAAAAAACTTATTTCTTCCTCTTATACGAGACGTGCTTGGTCTGCTGTTTTTTCTTCTTCTCGGGCTTTGCCTCGAGCTCGGAGCCGCCATTCTCTTCTTGGAGGCGCTTCGCCGCCTGTCCGACCGCGGTATTCTCCTGCGCAAGTCTCTTCGCTTTCTGCTCCTTATAAGGATTTACGCCGCGACGGGCTTGCTGTTTCCGCATCAGATCGCCTTTTCCATTCTCATAAAGAGGACGGATGAAATTCCCGAAGACTTTTTGCGCCGCGCTCATCCAGATGGCGCCGAGGAAGGCGAAACCGATGAGAATGAGCAGGATGCCGATGATGATGGAGAACGCCGCATTCCAGAGTGTCAGCATGAAGACGCCGATGGTGAAAGCGGAGGTGAAGAGCGCCGTGGGCCAGACGATGAGCGGCAGGATGAGGCTGTTCTTCACGGCGTCCTTGAGCTTAAAACGATAACAAGCGAACATCGGGAGCAGGAACTCCAAGACGGTGACCGCCGCCCAGGTGAAGAGGATCAGGAAGACGAAAAGCGTCCAAGAGCCGCCCGTCGCGCCCGTTGTCTTCATGAGCCCGATATGCCACACCGCGCCGTAAAGCACGCCGCACATAAAGACGCCGAAGCAGACCGCCACGATGAGGAAGGGCATCCAAAGCTTCTTGATGCCGCGGAAGAAGCTGCGCACGGGGCGCACATTCTCCCCCCACATATAACCGCGCAAGCAATGGAAGAGACCGGAAAGCCCGAAGACCATCGGAACGATGCTCGCGGACAAAACGGGGACATACACCTTCATATAATGCGCGAAAAGGATCTTATATCCTTCCGCCATCGTGCTGACGACGCCGGGATACCCGATGCCGATATGCCCGATAAAATTATACCCATTATTCGTGAAGACATAATTCTTCGCGATGAGGGGCCAAACGAAGACGCAGAAAAGGAAGGGCAAGGCGAAAATGACGACATACAAGACATTCATCAGGAACATCCTGCGCAGATTATCCGAAAGGACGCTCGTCGCGTGCTTGACGGAATGCTGCTCAACGTCGCCGCTATTCGTGCGTTGATCCTTCTCGACGGTAAGTTTCATCAACAAATCTACTCTACTCATAAAGCTCTCCTATCCGCTATTTTACACTAAAATCATAAAATATCAAACTAAATATAAGTTAATTCTTTGACAATGAATGGATTTTTTGATAGCATTTAATGCGGAAGAAGCGGATACCGCTTCCCTTTTTCGGAGGAAATATGAGAAAAATCAATCTCGCCGTCGTCGGCGCGACCGGCATGGTAGGCAACAAATTCCTTGAAGTCCTCGCTGAGCGCAAGCTCCCCGTCGAGAACTATTATCTCTTCGCCAGCGCGAAAAGCGCGGGCAAAGTCATCGACTTTATGGGCAAGCCCCATACCGTCATCGAGCTCACCGAGGAGAACGTAAAAAAAGTGAATGTGGACATCGCCCTCTTCAGCGCGGGCGGCTCGGTCAGCAAGACTTTCGCCCCCATCTTCGCGGCGCAGGGCGCCATCGTCGTGGACAATAGCAGCCAATGGCGCATGGATAAGGACGTGCCCCTCGTCGTCCCCGAGGTGAATCCGGACGACGTCACTTGGAATCACGGCATCATCGCAAACCCGAATTGCAGCACCATTCAGGCGATGCTCGCCTTGAAGCCCCTCGACGAGAAATACACGATCAAGCGCGTGGTGTATTCCACCTATCAAGCAGTGAGCGGCGCGGGCGTGCAAGGCTATAACGACCTTAAGGACGGCATCGAGGGGGTGGCGCCGAAGAAATTCCCCTACCCCATCTTTGCGAACGTCATCCCGCAGATCGACGTCTTCCTTGAGAATGGCTATACGAAAGAAGAGGAGAAGATGATCAACGAGACGAGGAAAATCCTCGGCAAGCCCGATCTCCGCGTGACGGCGACCACCGTGCGTGTCCCCGTCTTCCACGGCCATAGTGAGAGCATCAATATCGAATTCGAAAAGCCCTGCACCTTGGAGGGCATCAAGGAGGCGCTTTCCTCCTTCCCGAATGTCATCCTCGTGGACGACGACAAGAACGCCAAGTACCCCATGCCCATCTATGCGGAGAACCATGACGAAGTCTATGTCGGGCGTATCCGCCTCGACTATAGCGTGGAGAGCGGCTGCAATCTCTTTGTCGTGGCGGACAATATCCGCAAAGGCGCAGCGACGAACGCCGTGCAGATCGCACAGCTTTTGCTTGAGCGCGGCCTCGTCAAATAAAGACCGAGCATAACCGCACATCTACTTTGTTTCCGTCTTCAAAACAGCGCAGTTACGTACGAAAGTACGCGCCTGCGCTGTTTTTTGACGAGCCTCGTATCTGCACGCCTCTGTTCGGTCTTTTTGTTTTGTTTCCCGTTTCTTCTGCGCCACTCTCCGCGCCTTTCATTTTTGAGAGAAAATATCGCGGGAAATTGCTTTATCTCCCGCGATCTTATGCGGCGCTTCACGCAGAAATGCGTCGTATTTTTTCTTCCAAGCGGAGACTTTCTCCGCATCGTAACGCGAAGGGACGGAGAGCGCAAGGAAATAAGCGCGGAGGGCGTCCGCGAGGGCTGTCTTCACCATCGCGACGAGCTCTTTATTCTGCAAGGTGGTACGGAAGCCCTGCAAGAAGGCGCGAACATTCACGTCCTTGATATTCTTGCGATCCAATGTGGCGAGCGCCACGACGCCTTGATCGAAGAGTCCCGATGAAAAGAGCGCGTCCAGCTCCGCAGGGGGAAGCTTCTCAAGGACCTGACGGAAGACGTACTGCGCCGCGAAATAGGCGCCGTATCTGCGCGTGAAACCGACGCTGTATTTCCAGAGAGCTTCGGCGGAGCAAGGCTTGTCCTCAAGCCCTTTCACAAGGGAGACGAGGTCCGCCGCCGCTTTCAGGGTGATCTCGATGCCCGAGCCGCAGAAAGGACGCGTCATAAAAGCGCTGTTCCCCACGAGCGCATAGCCGTTCGCGACGAGGACGCCGAGAGGATATCGAAGGGGGATGCATTCTTTTTGAGAATGCAAGAGCTTGTCCCCGAGGGCGGGTTCATGCGCGCGAAGGAAGGCAAGCCCCCTCTCCTTCTCTTCCGGCGTGATCTCCCGATATTTGCCGAGGAAGACGTCCACGCCATCCCATTCCGGCTCGTTTTTGCTCCAAGCCAAAATGAAGCCCGAAGGACAGAGATAGACATTGGGCGCGGGCTCTTGGGACGCCGTCTTGGAATACATCTCGCGATACGCGACGATATAATCCTCTTCAAGAAGCGGATCGTTTAAAAAGAAAGAATCGGGCGTGGAAAGCCTGCAAGGAGAGAATACCCCCGAGGCATCGATGACGAGATCCGCGGGAAAGCTCTCCTTCTCCGTGCGGACGCCCCTGACGAAGCCATCTTCGATGACAAGCTCCGTGACTTTCTCTCCGAAGAGCAGGCGGCAAAAGCGCGGGAGGCGACCGATGAGAAAGCGGATAAAACGCTCGCGATGGACGTCCAAAGCGTTTCCGGCGCGGTCGGGCTGTTTGATCCTGTTCTCCCCCGACGGCGCGTAATAATTCAAAACCTGTTTCGGAATGACGACGTTTTCGGGAAGGCGTAGCTTGACGTCGCGGAAAGTGGAAGGCTCCACGGAGTCAAACCAAGGATAGCCGAGATCTTCCTCCCTGCGCGCTTCGATGAGCGTGACGGAATGCCCCGCTTCGGAAAGCTCTTTCGCCGCATAAAGTCCGCCGATCCCCGCGCCGATAATGACGATCTTTTTTCCTTGCATCTTTTTCCTCCTTACGATCTTTTCGGCAGACAGCCGACCTTCTCCGCTATATACGCTCGCGCTTCTTTGCGAAAGCGAAGACCACGGACATCACGAGCGCCACGCCCCAGCCCACGGGCCAAGCCCACCAGATCCCCTTCGAGCCGAGATAGGTGGAGGCGAAGGCAAAGGCGAGCCCCACGCGAAGGGCGAGATCCACGAACGTACTGACCATAAAGCGACCCATCTTCTCCGAGCCGCGCAAGACCCCGTCCGCCACGAGTTTTCCCGCCACGATGACATAAAAGGGCGAGACCGTCGTGAGGAAATCATGCCCGACGCCGAGCGCTTCATCGCTTCCCTTATTCAGGAAAAGATACATGATCTTTTCATGCAGGAAGAAATAGACGACGAAGAAAAGCAGCGCGATGCAGACCGCGATGACGACGCCCCATTTGAAGCCTTCTTTCACCCGCGTCTCTTTCCCTGCGGCGAGATTTTGCGCCGTATAATTGGAGACGCCGTTCCCCACTTGGTGCATGCTCGTGACCGCGAAATTATTGAATTTCACGGAGGCGGCATAGCCCGCGATGGTCGCCGTGCCAAAGGAATTGATAAGCCCCTGCAAGATGATATTTCCCACCGAAATAAAACTTTGTTGCAGCGTGCTCGGGATCCCCACGAGGAGAAAATCCTTTAACGCCGCTTTGGAGAAAAGGCGCGGCTTCCCCTCCGTTTTTACCTGACGGAGCTTGGCAAGGAGGGCGATGACCGCCGCCGCCGAGCTCACGCCTTGACAGATGAAAGTCGCCCAAGCGACCCCCTTGACCCCCATCTTGAAGACGGCGACAAAAAGGATATCCATCCCCACGTTCGCAAGGGAGGACGCCACGAGAAAAAGGAAGGGCGTCAGCGAATCGCCGAGCGCCGCGAAGATACCCGTGGAAACGTTATAAAAGAAGAGGAAGAGAAGCCCCGCAAGGTAAATATAGAGATATGCGAGACTGTCCGAAAGGATCTCGGCGGGCGTATTCAAAGCTTGGAGAAGAGGCTTCGCCGTAAAAAAGCCCACACCCATCAGCAAGAGTGTTACCGCGAACGTGGCGAGAAAAGACGTGCTGACCGCGCTTTTCATCTCCGTAAAATCCTTCGCGCCGAAATTTTTCGCCGTGGAAATGCTCGCGCCCATATTGCATCCGAAGGCGAAAGCAAGGAGCATCAAGGTGATCTCATAGCTATTCCCTACGGCGGCGAGCGCCGCTTCGCCGATGAATTTTCCCGCGACGATACTGTCCGCGATATTATAGATCTGCTGAAAAACAACGCTCAAAAAGAGAGGCAGGATATACCTCAAAAGCACTTTATTCGTTTTTCCGACCGTCAAATCCACCATATTCCTTTATACAATATATGCCGCGCATTATGCGATGGGGTCCGAGCGGCAAAATCCGCGATGCCGAACCGCCGCCCCCCCCTTTCAAACAGAATGCCCGCGTACTGCGAGCATTGCCGTATTTTCTATTCTTTTGCGCCCGCCGGTCTTCGCCGCTGTCGGCGACGGAAGCGACCTTTTATCCGTCCCCGATTATGCCGTGACGATCTTGCTCGCCTTCTGCAATCCCAGCTTCTCGATGGCGTCCTCACGCATCTTGTATTTCAAGATCTTGCCGGCGGCATTCATCGGGAAAGAATCCACGAAGTCGATATATCTCGGCACCTTGTGGCGCGCCATATTCGCGCCGATATATGCCTTCATTTCGTCGGCGGTCATGGTCTCGCCTTCTTTCAGAATGATACACGCCATGATCTCCTCGCCGTACTGCTCGTCGGGCACGCCGATGACCTGTACGTCAGAGACTTTCGGATGCGTATAGATAAATTCCTCGATCTCTTTCGGATAGATATTTTCGCCGCCGCGAATGATCATATCCTTCAATCTGCCCGTGATGCGGAAATTCCCGTCCTTCGTGCGGCAGGCGAGATCGCCCGTATGTAGCCAGCCGTCCTTATCGATGGCGGCTTCCGTTGCCTTGGGCATCTTGTAATATCCCTTCATTATGTTATAGCCGCGCGCGAGGAATTCGCCCGTGACTTCGTCAGGGCAATCCTCTCCCGTCTCGGGATTCACGATGCGGCATTCGATCTCGGGAAGCGGCCTACCCACCGTCCCCACGCGGACCTCCAAAGGATCGTCCGTGGAGCTCATCGTACAGCCGGGGGACGCCTCGGTCTGCCCGTACACGATGGTGATCTCGGTCATATGCATCTTATTCACCACGTCCTTCATCGCGGAAATGGGGCAAGGAGAGCCCGCCATAATGCCCGTGCGCATATAGGAGAAATCCGTCTTGGGGAAGTCCGGATGTTCGAGAAGCGCGATGAACATCGTGGGCACGCCGTGGAAGGCGGTGATATGCTCGTTATGGATGCAAGCCAAAGCGGGCTTGGGCGAGAAATAAGGCAAAGGAAGGAGCGTGCCGCCATGCGTCATCGTGGCGGTCATCGCGAGCACCATGCCGAAGCAATGGAACATCGGGACCTGCACCATCATTCTGTCCGCCGTGGAGAGATCCATCCTGTCTCCGATGGACTTGCCGTTATTCACGATATTGTAATGCGTAAGCATAACGCCCTTGGGGAAGCCCGTCGTGCCGGAAGTATACTGCATATTGCAGACGTCGTGCTTATCCACCGCTGCCGCCATGCGCAAGACTTCTTCTTGCGGGACTTTTTCCGCAAGTTTCAAAGCCTCGTTCCAAGTCAGACAGCCCGCCTGCGTATAACCGACGGTGATGACGTTTCTCAAGAAAGGAAGCCTCTTTGCATGCAAAGGTTCGGAAGGCTTCTTCTCGGCAAGCTCGGGACAAAGCGTCGCAACGATATCGCCGTAACGGGAGTCCTTCCCCCCTTCCGTCATCACGAGCGTATGGGTGTCGGACTGCTTCAAAAGGTATTCGAGCTCGTGGACTTTATAAGCGGTATTCACCGTGACGAGAACCGCGCCGATCTTCACCGTCGCCCAAAACGAGATATACCATTGCGGGACGTTGGACGCCCAAACGGCGACGTGCGACCCCGCCTTTACGCCGAGCGCAATGAGGGTGCGCGCGAATTCGTCCACGTCCGCGCGGAATTCCGTATACGTGCGGGTATAATCCAGCGTCGTGTACTTGAAAGCGTATTGATCGGGAAATTCTTCGCACATGCGGTCAAGCACGGCGGGGAAAGTCTCATCGATGAGCGCCTCTTTCTTCCAGACGAAGCGCCCGGTATGGGCGTTATTGTAATAAAGCGCACGCTCCCCTTTCGAGACGTCGCCGAACTGCTTCATATAGCTCACGAACTGCGAGAAAATGATCTCGATATCCGCCAGTTCCTCGCACCATTCGGGCGCCCAAACAAGGGAGATAAATCCGTCGTAATTCACGGAAGAAAGCGCGAGCATCATCTCCTTCACGGGGAGCTCGCCTTCGCCGAGGAGGCAATACACCTTCTCATCGCCCACTTTCTTCGCGTCATTGAGATGTACGTGCTTGACATACGCGCCGAGATTCTCGATGACCACTTCGGGACGTTCACCCGAGCCGAAATACGCCGCGGAAAGATTCCAAAGAGCGGCGAGAGCGTCGCAAGCGAAACTCTGCAGGAGATCACGAAGCGCCGCGCTGTCCGTATAAAGCCCCGCGGTCTCCACGAGAAGGGTCACCTTCGCCTCTTCGGCAAGGGGCAAGACCTCTCGAACGAGCGCCTTGACATTCTCTTTCGCCGCGGCGACGTCCTCATGCGCTTCTGCGCGCACGCGGATATTGGGGATGCGGAGATTTTGCGCGATCTCGATGCATTTCGCGATCTCACGCGCCACTTCTTCCTTGTCCTCCGCGGAAGCGATGTCGCCGATCGCGTCGATACAGGGAATGGTCAGTTTCTTATTATAAAGATTTCGGAGGGTCGCCGCCGCCGTATAATCATGGAAAGCGCCGTCCTTATCCGTGAAAAGACGATTATGGATATTATGGAGCTCGATGCCGTTGAAACCGAGATCAACGGCGTAAGCGCAAAAATCGTCGAAGGTGGAGTCATGCCACCCTTTCGTGGAGAATGAGAGTTTCATATCATTCCTCCTCGTAAGCGATCTTATTCACCGCGCTGAGATAGGCGCGAATGGAGGCGCCGATGATATCGGTGGAGATGCCCTTTCCGGAATAAAGCTTGCCGTCCTTGCGGAGCTTCACGAGGGCGGATCCCATGGCTTCCTTCCCTTCCGTCACGGACTGGATCTCGAAATCGTCGAGCTCGTAATGCGTGCCGATGATCTGCTCCAAGCAGAGGAACGCCGCGTCGATGGGACCGTCACCCATCATAATGCCCTTCAAGGTCTCGTCTTTTTTCATCAAGGTAATCTGCGCGGACGCCTGAATGACATTTCCGTTATTCACGACATAGCTGACGAGCTTGTACGTGGCGGGCACCTGCAAAGCAACGCTCGCGACGATGGCGTCGAGCTCTTTCGCGCCGACGCGCTTTTTCGCCGCCACGCGCAAAAATTCTTCGTACACCTTGGTCTTATCCTCGTCCGAAAGGTCGTAGCCGATCTTCTTCGTCGCGTCGATGACCGCCGCCATATCGTCTTTATCGTCGAGGCTGATCTTCGTCTGCTCCAAGGAGGGAGCCGTCGCGATGGGACTTTTGTCCGTCGTGTCCGTGACGATACGGGTGATCTGCTTCACCGTACGGTGGAGCTCGGTATATGTGATCCCCGTGGAGACACCGTTACGGTTTCCGCTGTTCTTTACGCATTCGCTGAGCGCTTCGAGACTCACCCCGTCTCCCACGACCACGGCGCGCACGGCTTTCACGCCTTTTACGGCGGAGAGCATGGCGGAAGAGAGGGCGAAGCCGCTCTTATCCGAGCAAGCCACGCCGAGAGGCGCTTTCACGATTCCAGCGCATTCTTCCGCAAAAAGCGCGAATTCGTCGGGGAGCATCTCCCCTGCGTCGTCCGAGATGTAAAGCGCAGTCGCACCGGCGGCTTCCGCCGCCGCCAAAGCTTGGAAGAGGAAATCCTTTTCCGCACGCGTCGCGTCGAGCGCGCAGAACTCCACGTTCTTCACCGCTTTCTTCGCTTCCGAGACAAGGAGCGTGATCCATTCGAGCATCTTGGGCGCCTTCTTATGATGGAAATACTCCATCCCCACGGGCGACATGCTGAGCTCGATGCGAAGCGCCGCGTTTTTCGCGCCGGAGAGCGCGTCCGCCGCCACCTTGACCGCAGTCGGATCCGAGACAGCCACGGAAAGCGTCGCTTTCTTCACGAAAGATGCGCAGGTACGAACAAGCAGCGTGTCTTCTTTTCCCCCCGATAGTTCGGGGAATTCGATGGTGTCCACGCATAGCTTCTCAAGCTGGCGGGCTATTTCAAATTTTTCTTTGAAAGTCAAATCATCTTCTTTCTCGCAAAGCCTTACAGCTACTTTGATCTTGTTCATACCTTCTCCTTCTTTATCTTAATTGGTTTGTTTGCTTATTTTACGATGCAGGTCCAACCGAAAGTATCCTCGATCTCGCCCCATTGAATGCCGGTCAGCGTGTCATAAAGTTTCTGCGTGACAGTGCCGATCATGCCGTCGTTGATCGTGTATTTCACGTCCTTATAGCAGAGCTCTCCGATGGGAGAAACCACCGCCGCCGTGCCGCAGCCCCAAGCCTCTTCGAGGGTGCCGTCTTTCAAAGCGTTGCCGAGCTCTTCCACGGAGAGAAGCCTCTCTTCCACGGTGTAACCCGCCTTTTTCAGGACTTCGATGCAGCTCTTTCTCGTGACGCCGGGGAGGATGGATCCTGAAAGCATCGGCGTAACGATCTTACCCGCGATCTTGAACATAACGTTCATCGCGCCGACCTCTTCGATGTATTTCCTCTCCACGCCGTCCAGCCAAAGGACCTGCGCATAGCCTTTTTCTTCCGCCTTCTTGCCCGCGCGATTGGAAGCCGCGTAGTTTCCGCCGCACTTTGCATAGCCCGTGCCGCCGCGCACCGCGCGAACGTCGTCCGCCTCGATCATGATCTTGACGGGATTGATGCCCTCTTTGTAATAGCTACCCACGGGGGAAGCGATGATGACGAAGGTGGCTTTATGCACGGCGTGCACGCCGAGCGTCTCGTCATTTCCGAACATAAAGGGACGGAGATAGAGAGAAGTGCCTTTCTTATGCGGCGTCCAATCCTTCTCCGAACGAACGAACGCGGTGAGCGCTTCGAACGCCATATCCTCGGGGATCTCGGGGAGGCAAAGCCTCTCCGCGGAGTTATTCATCCTGCGGATATTCTCCATCGGACGGAAGAGCTGGACTTCACCGTCCGCGCGACGATACGCCTTCAAGCCTTCGAAGATCTCGGAGCCGTAATGCAGCGCGGTGCAAGCGGGGTGAATGGACAGATTCTCGAAGGGAACGATGCGAGCGTCATGCCAGCCCTTCTCCGTCGAATAGTCCATTATAAACATATGATCCGTGAAATACTTGCCGAAACCGAGGCTGTCCTCATCCGGCATTTTACCCGGGTTTTGATTCTTGATATATTTGATCTCCATAGTTATCTCTCCTTATAAATTCGCACCGAGGTCGATCGCCTTGCGGTTCACGTCCATCATATCCGCATGTTTTGCGCTGATGACTTTCGCCAAAGCGGCTTTGAGGCTCGCGTCGTCATATTCGTCAAGCTCCTTCAAGATCTTGCCGACGATGATCATATTCGCGAGGGTGGGGAAACCAGTCTCCCCCGCGAGCTTGGTGGCGGGCACTCTGAAAACTTTCACGTCCGTCCTCTCCACGTCCCTTTCGATCAGAGAAGAATGGAGGAAGATATAGCCGCCGGGCACAACCTGCTTCTCGAAACGATCTAGAGAAGGAAGGTTCATCGCCACGAGGACGTCGGGTTATTCACGATGGGAGAACCGACGGGTTCGTCGCTGACTATGACGCCGCAACTTGCCGTGCCGCCGC
>JAGCXI010000035.1 GCA_017961365.1 Clostridia bacterium | reverse complement strand
TATTTCCCGCATAACGTCAAGGCAAACGCAGGAAATCCCGCTTCGGGGATCCGCGCGATGTTGCTTGTGTTGAATCTGCTCTGGATCGCGCTCACCGCGGCGAATTTCGTTTTCGCCTCCATCGGCGCGTATCTCAGGATCGATCTTGCGGCGGTGTGGGTCTGTCAGCTTTTGACCATTCTTTTGGTCTATCAATGGTGGGATAAGATCGAGTTCCGCGTGGCGTTACATAATTACGATTGTTCGGAAGATAAGTTCAAGACGGGTACGAAGACGTATTTCGCTTTCCTTATCATCGTGGTCGTCATTCAGCTCATCTCCGTCGTTTTCCCCGTCGCAGTCATGCATACGCGTTATCGCAATGATCGCCTCCAATACAGAAATATTATGTATGAAAAGAGCGCGGACGGCACGGAGTATTACGTCAAAGGCATTTATTGGGGACAGAGCAAGAAAGTCTTCGTCCCTTCCGAATTCAATGGGCTCAAGGTCACGAAGATCTTGGAAGGCGCTTTGGATTCCGAGACCGTGCGCAATAAGCTCTTCACGAGCGCGAAAGAGATCGACGAAGTGATCTTCGAGGACACGGAGGACGCGCCGTCGAACATTCGCGAGATCGGAGATCGCGCCATCGTCGGGAATAATATTCGCGCCATCGCGCTTCCGAAGTCCGTCGAATCCATCGGAAAAGAGGGCATCGTCAGTGAGAACCTCGAGTCTGTGGAGCTTTTTGCCCAAAACGGCAATATTTATTTCGGCACGTCCATCGTCACGTCCTCTCTCCGTACGCTTTCCCTTTCTTCGGAGTCGGACGCCGTCATCGTCTTTGAGGATGCTTTCAAGAAGGACGATCTCGAGATCACCATCATCAATGATAACGAAGATCCGCGCGATACGGACAAGATGCAGGAAAAATACAATTATATCCGTCAGACCTATCCCGAGATCCGTGAAAATCTCACGGTGGATAATCTTGACAAGAAAGTGCTTGTGAATTTCGAGTCGAGAATGGACGGGCTCTTCGTCCCGAGCAAGATCCTCGATCTCGTCAGCGGCGTGGCGGAGCTCCGCACCTTTATGTTGGCGGATCTGATGCCTTCCACGAATGCTTTCATCACGGATAAGACTTTCTATAATTCCGAGATGGTCTTCACGGACCCCGCTTCGGGCGAGCGTTATATTTTCCGCGGTTGGGAGACCGAGAGCGGCTCTCTCGTGCAGTTTGCCGCCGAGACCTACAGCGCCGTCTTCCCGAAGGACACCACGCTTTACGCCCGCTGGGCGAAAGTCTGCAGCGTCACCTATCAATGGGGCTCTTATTACGTGCCCATTGAGACGCCCGGGCTGAAGACCGACTTCATCGTGGGTGAGGACGTAAATAATTTCGACCTGCCCACCTATGAAGGGTATGAGCGAGAGGGATATCAAGATCTCAAGTGGTATTGTTATGACAGCGCGGACAGCGAGCATTACAGCCTTGACACGAATTATCTCAAGACGCTTTCTTTCCGTGATTCCGTCACGCTTACGCCGGTTTGGGAGCTGGATTTCCTCGGCGTAAGGACGCAGCTCAAGCTCGAAACAAATGGGGAAGAGGAGGCATTGAATTCCACCTTTAAGTCCTTCGAGTATGACGATAATAATACGCTTTATGCCTCGTATAGCTTGGATCACGCTCTGAATAAGACCAATCGTTATCAGGTCAGATGGTCCTTTACGCCCAATGAGCTTGCGACGTCTTTCGGCGCCGAGGAGACGACGGGTTCTTTCGAGCTGAAATACGATCCGAACCTCGCGGGCAGCTGTGCGATGGAGAATGTCACGAATCCCGATTTCGCCGTTTTCACCTGTGGCTATGCCGAAGATACGGGGCTCGTCACCTTCACGCTTCTCACGAAGGATGTCGTGAAATCGGGCGTATACGCCTTCTCTGTCCTCGCCACCTCCGGGAATGACGAGCTCACGGAGCAGACTTCCGCGGGCGCCGCGAGCGTCACGATCTCCGTGATGCAGAAAGATCTCGAGAAAGACGTCGAGTATTTCGAGAGACTCAAGAATAAATACAATATTCGGTTCCTTGAGATGGAGTACGTCTATGACGGTCTTCCCAAGAGCGTAGAAGTCACTTGGACGCCGGGCGCGCCTTTGGCTGTGAGCGGACTCACGGCGGATGCGCCCGCGTA
This sequence comes from Clostridia bacterium, assembly GCA_017961365.1. GTDB lineage: Bacteria > Bacillota > Clostridia > Christensenellales > CAG-1252 > CAG-1252. The sequence goes on along the minus strand of JAGCXI010000035.1, from coordinate 54,283 downwards.
TAGCGGAAACGGTCAGCGCGCCGTCAATAAGCAGGGCTATTCCGTCTCCACTTATCTTTCCATCCTGAAGAACGGCGCCGTCGATCCGAACTATCAAAAGAGAGCGATCAGCTCGAAATACACCATCGTGAAATGCCCCGTCACCATTCGTTGGAGACTGGACGGCACGGGCGATTACGGAAATTTCACCACGGTCTATAACGGCGCGGAGCATAGGATGGTGGCGGAATACGGCGACGGCGTACCCGCGGATATCAAGGCGAATACCATCGCCCTCGAAGGACAGGTCTCGGGGACGGATCAAGGCACGTACGTGGCGAAGATCCAAGCGCTTCCCGATGCGCTCGCGGAGTATTATGAATATGTCTTCACGGAAGAGGGCAAGGAGACTTGCTCTTGGACGATCACGAAGCGCCCCGTCGAGCTGGTCTGGACGAATACGCAGACCACTTATGATAAGACTTGGAAATATGTCAGCGTCGCGGTCAAGAATATCTGCAGCAGAAACGGCGTGCGGGATGTCTGCGAAGTGAGTTGCAATGACGCCGCTTCCGCCATCAACGCCGGCACGTATACCGCCCAAGCCATCTCTCTCGGAAATGATAATTACACCTTGACGGGTGGAAATAACCTTTCTACGGAATGGACCATCGCGAAGAAAGCGGTCACGGTGAATTGGGAGTCGACGGGCGATTATGCCTTCAGCGGCGGCGTCCTTCATACGACTTACAGCGCCGCGCCGCAGACCATAAGAGCGGTGGCGGAGGTCGAAGAAGGAGATCAGATCAGCTTCCTTTATCAAGGCGGCACGCGTACGGGCGTGGCGGGAGATAAAGTGGACTTCACGAATGCGGGCGAGTATCGCATCACGATCACGGGCATCACGGGTTCGGCGGCGAATAACTATACGATAGATTCTCTCCCCGATAATAAAGTGAACTGCAATTGGACGATCGACAAGCAAAGGCTCACGAAGAGCTGGATCGACTATGTGGACGCAGACTCTTCCGTCTATGACGGAAGTTATCGCACGTTTATCCTCTCTGTGGAAGGTTTCAAGGGGAATGACGTGGAGAATATCACGGCGGATCTTTTCCGTCACGTTGCGGCGAACGCCGTGGACTTCGCTTGCGCGGGCAGCTTCACGCCGGGAAATCTTTCCGTATATCGCCTCGACATCAAGATCATCCGCGCGGCGACGTATGCTTTGGATCTCACGATGAGCCTCGATAATTACGAGCTTGCGGCGGCGGACGAGGTGAGGACTTATACGATCACCCCCAAGACGCTGACCTTCGGCTGGTATGTCGATAATGCGCATCTCACGCCTTATTACGATGCGGCTTTCACGTATAACGGCACGAATAAAGAGGTCTATCCGAGCGCGGATGCGGCGGATCTTTGCATGAATGCCGCGACGGGCGAGAAAGACGCTTTGGCGCTCACTTTGCGCGATGTGAAGAAGCTCAACGCCGACGTCTATACGGCGGCGATCGACGCCGTCACGAATGTGGTCGGCAATGTGGAAAGCCATGATTACGTCGCGTCGCAGGAGACGGTGACTTTGTCTTGGCGCATCGCGAAGAAAGCCTTGACGGTCACGCCGAATGATCTCTCCGCCACCTATGATGGCTCCGTGCAGGCGGCGACGCTTAGGATCTCCGGCTTCGAGCACGGAGAAGAAGCGCAGGTCGATCAAGACTGTTTCGCTTGGAATATTACGGAGAACGGCAAAACGCATAAGCTCCTCGCCGCCGCGGGCGCCGCGAGCGAGTATCTGCTTACGGTGCAGGCTGTGGACGCCGAGGTGTATGAGCTCGTCGTCAGCGGATTCGGTGATTCCGCTCTGATGAATAATTACATCATTTCGGAGACGATGACCTCTTTGGAGATCTCGCCCATCCAAGTGAAGACATTGGTCTGGACGCAGACGAACGGATACTCTCCGTCTTATACGGGCGCGGAACAGAACGTGACGGCAAGCGTGAGCGCCGCCACGGTGAAATACGTTTCTGATCCCGAGACGGGAGATTGGGTGCTTGCCGCGGCGGCGGACGCCCCCGAAGTGCGTTATGTCACAGGGAAGGGCAACCGCAGGACGAATGTAGGAGACTACGAGACGACGGTGGCGAGCTTCACGGACGCGAACTACGTTTTGGCGGGGGATGCGGACGCCACGAGAGAATGGCATATCATCCCTGCGACCATCACCTATGCTTGGAATAATCTCGCGAATACTTATACGGGCGACATGATCAGCGCCACTTTGACCCTCACGGGCGTGCAGAATAAGGATTGCAATTCCGAATGGAAGACAGGGAATATCAAAGTAACGGTGGAGGCGGATCGCACGCTCGATACGCCCTTAGAGCGCTCTTTCGAGGCGATCATTGCCGAGAATAAAGAGATCTTCACCTTCTCGTATCGGACGGTCGTGTCTTTCTCGATCGCCGTGGAATGCCTCGATCCGAATTATGCGGTGCAGTCCGCCCATTATGAGGATACGGAGAATGGCGGCAAGTATTCTTGGGGGGATACGTTCAGCATCGCGCCGAAGAAACTCGCCTTCGAATGGGTGCTCTCCGACACTTCCTATGATCGGATCTATGACGGGAGCGCACATCAAAATGCTTATATCGCTCGCCCGACGAATGCGGGGACGGACGACGTCGGCTGCGTTTATTCGTATAGCGGCGCTTGCAGAAACGCGGGCGATTATACGACGACGCTTGTCGCTCTCTCGAATCCGAATTATACGATTGAGGGGATCGCTTCCGCGACGCTTTTAAAGAATTGGACGATCGCGAAACGCACGTTGGAAGGCTTCGTTTGGAAGAATGACAGCGGCGATCTTTATCAAACCGGAGATTACGTCTATAACGGGACGGAGCGTTCCGTCTCCGCCGTCGCTTTGAACGTGGTGGGGAATGATACGGTGACTTTCCTCTATGACAATGCGAATAAGACCGACGCGAGCACCTCGTACACGGCGACTGTCACGGGGATCTCGGGCGCGGCGCAAAATAATTACAAGCTTCCGACCTCTGCGCCCACTTGCGAATGGCGCATCGCCACGAGGACGCTGACCGTCGCTTGGAAAAAGAGCGACGCTGCGGCTTCCGCTTCTTATGTCTATGACGGGACGACCGTCACCTTGACCCCCGTCGTCGCTTCGGGCGCGCAGAACGGCGAGACACCCGTGCTTGCCGCTACGAATGAATTCGCCGCGAAGGACGCGAGGACGACGAGCTATGAAGCGGTCGCGGCGTTCACTTCCGCGGACGTGAATAAGAATTACGACCTTGACGCGGCGACGAAGATTTGGACTTGGACGATCTCGAAGAGGACGCTGACCGTCGCTTGGAAAAAGAACGAGGCTGCGGCTGCCGCTTCTTACGTCTATGACGGGACGACCGTCACCTTGACCCCTGTCGTCGCTTTGGGCGCGCAGAACGGCGAGACGCCCGAGCTTTCCGCTTCGAATGATTATTCCAAAATGAACGTACGCGCGGAGGGCTATCAAGCGGTTGCCGCCTTGACCTCTGCGGACGTGAATAAGAACTATGTATTGGACGAGACGTCGAGCCGCTGGTCTTGGAGCATTTCGCCTGCGCAGGTCACGATCGAATGGACCCTCTCCGGCGCGGTGGCGATCGAAGATGGGAAGCCCACCGTGATCTATAACGGCGGACAATACGTCGCGACGCCCGGTTTGTTCGGCGTCTACGGCGCGGATAACGTCGGCGCGACCGTCACGAATGACAAAAAGACGAATGCAGGCTCTTATACGGCGAGCATTTCCTTCTCCAATGGGAATTACGAGATCACCTCGGGCGCTTCCTATGCTTATGAGATCAAGGCGAAGACCATCTCCGTGGATCAGACCTTGGAGGCGCAGACCTATGCGAATAGTTTGCTCACGTTTACGCTTGCCATCGAGGGCGTTTCGGAGGGAGACCTCTCCGCCATTCAAACGGGCGCGGCGAGCAAGTTCTCCTTGCCTTCGGGCGTGACCTTGGGCTCCATCGGTTATGACGCGGGAGAGTCGAGACTGACCGTGCAGTTCAGGGCGACGAATGCCGCCACGTACACCGTCGGGATCTCCGAGCTCTGCGCGAACTATGCGGTGGTGACGGGAAGTAAAGCCGTCTTTACGGTGAATAAGAAGAATGTCTCCTCCGTCACGTTGAAGACGGGCGACGACAGCATTGTCTATGACGGCGTTGCGCATACGCCGACCATCCTCTTTGACGGGGTGGCGCTCGATCGTAATGAGATCACCTTCGGGGCGAATACGACGCAGAGCGAGACGAATGTCGGCGTTTATCATATCGTAGTCTCGGGGCTCAGCAATGCCGCGAATTACGCTTACGGAGGCGAGACAGACTTGACCTGGGAGATCACGAAACGCCCCGTCACCATTTCTTTCGGGACGACGAGTGATCATACGAATTGCACTTACGGAAATACGAATCAGCTGACGATCTCCGTGCAGAATATATGCGCGCATAGCGCCGCGTCCTTGCAGGGTCGCGTTTCGGTCACGGCGGATGCGGGCGTGAAGAATTATTCCGGTTCGCAGGTGCAGATCGATTTCAGCGCGGTGGATCATAAGGAAGGCGGATATGTCATCACGGTGGATGCGGATGCCGGCAGTTGGGCGAATTACGTGCTCGAGAGCTCGGCGATTCATACCGTGAATATCGCCAAGAGGACGCTTACGGCAGCGCTCGGATCTTCTTCGCTGACCTATAACGGCAGTTCGCAGACGAAAGAGATCAACGTGACGGGCGAGAGAGCCGCGGACAGCGGGAAAGTGACCTCCGTCACGGGGAATACCGGCACGAATGCAAGCACCGAGTATATGGCGACCGTGGAGATCAAGAGCGCATATCAGACGAACTATACCTTCGCGGGAAGCATGACGAGCGTAAGCCTCGGCTGGTCCATTGCGCCTTGGGGCATCACCCTCAGCGTCGGTCCTTCCGGCTCCGAATTTACCTATAACGGATCCCAGAAGACTTTCACCGTGGTTTCCAATGCGGGCGCAAGCTCCATCAATGTCAGCGCAAATACGGGTACGGTGGCAAATTCCTATACGGCGGAAGTGTCGCCGGCGAGCGCGAATTATACGATCGCGAGCTATCCTTCGGGCTGGAGCAAGAGCGGAGATAAAGCCTCTGCGCCTTGGACGATCAAGAAAGCGGAGATCACTGCCACGCCGAAAGCGGGACAAAATCTGACCTATAGCAATGAATTGAAGACCTATGCTTTCGAAGCGTCCGACCTTTTCGACGTATCGGGGAATCAAGCGACCGACGCAGGCAGCTATACGGCATATGCGACCATTAAGGCTGTGAATCAGAATAATTATTGCTTCGGTTGGACGGCGCAAGGCGAGCCGATCTATCAGAAGAGCTTCGCTTGGACGATCGCGAAGTGTGAAGTCTCCTTGGATGTGACGAAGTTTAAGTATGAGTACACGGGCGCATATATCACTTTGGAGTATACGCTCTCGCCCTCCACGGCGACTTTCGAGAGCACAAGCGCGATCCAGGAGAAGGATATCGGTGAGTATACGGCGACCTTCACGCTGACGAGCAATTATCGCTTCATTGGGGGCGGAGACGAAAAAGAATTCAGTTGGTCGATCGAAAAGGCGAAACTGACTGTCGTCTTCAATGATGCTCGTGCGAACGATTTGTATTCCGGAACGGAGCAGACCATCGGCGTGTCCGTAACGAATTCGTCGAATGCCGATAAGAAAGGCGTTTGTACGATATCGGGCGATGCGGCGACGCATGCCGGCAATTATCAAGTGCAGGTCACTTTAAAGCCCGATCAAGCCGCGTATTACACCATTAGCACGCAGACGACCTATTCTTGGTCCATCGATCCGAAACCCGTCACGATTGCCGTGACCTCCGCAAAGAGATTTGAGTACGCGAAGAATGCGCAAAGGGAGATCACGTATGATTTGGACGTTGAGGATGCGAAGAATTACATCACGGAAGAAGGTCTTGCGGAAGTGAATGCTTCTTCCTCGCCCTATACTGCGACCGTGACTTTGACTTCGTCGGATTATTGCTTCGTGAAAGGCACGGGCGTGGATGATTTGAAGGACGACGCGCATGCGGCGACAGTGTATTGGTATATCGATCCGAAGGCAGTCACCCTCAGCGTGACGATCACAGGATTCACCTATAATGAAACGAATCGAACCATAGAATGCACCTATAACGGAACGAATCGAACCATCGGATATACCATCGACGTTGCGGACGCTGCGAATTATATCGATACGGTCGATCTGACGAAGCAAGACGCAGGTCAATATGACGGTTATGTCAAATTGACGACAGAGAATTATTTCTTCGAAGCGGGGGACAATAAGATCAATGCCTTGACGAATTACAAGCGCACGGCGAAGATCGAATGGACGATCAATCCGAGAACGCTCTCCTTGAATGACGGACTTACCTTGCAGTACTTGAGAGCAGGAGACGATGAGGTGTCCGGTTGGCAAGACTATGAAGAGACGACGGGCATCGTCTTCGCGGGCAGCACAAGTTATAAGTTCCGCTTGCTTGTGGACGGTGAGGCTCTTTCCGACGTCATTCTCTATAACGGAGACGCGGAATATCCCGAAGTGACCTTTAAAATCGGGGGACAGAAGGCATTCGATTGGCGTTGCAGTAATACCTCCGGAAATTACGAAGGTAACGGTTCGTGTTTCGTTACGATGAAGCAATTGACTTTGGACATCCCGAATTCGCATTACGTCGGAGAGAATCGGTCTTACGCTACGGAGGATGATCTCAAAGCCGCCGTCTCTTCCGATCCGAATATTATCGCGCTCTTGAATTTCGTTTATTATTCGGATCCGGTGAATTGGCAGTCTACGACACAGCCGGAGAGTTATGTCTTCCAAAACCCCGGTACTTGGTATGTTCGCGTCTCGACGAAAGGCACTCAAAACATCTCGATTACGAATCCCGCGACAAGCTTCGTCGTGCCGCAATAATACAGCAGGAGAATAAAGCAAAATGGGAATAGGTGATACAGAAATAAAATGGTCGGAAAGAGCCGTCTGGCATTCTCTCGGAAGGCCGGATCATTGGCTCTATGACTCCAAGATCGTTCTTACGGATAAGGGCGAGACGATGTTTCGCCCGCTGTATGACAGCTTTGAGGCGTATTGCGCCGCCGTCGAAGAGAAGATAGGCGGGACGTGGGATCCTTCCGTCGGCATCGCAGCGTTGGACACTTCCGCTCTTGACTATCTGGCGTATAAGGCGAAGATCCTGAGGAAGCCGACGGATTATTGCGTTTCCGCGAAGTACGGAGACACTTTGCCCAAAGCCGCAGAGCATGACAAGATCGGCTATGACGCCAAGATGCTTCTTTTCGCTTTTTTGCATGATCTGGACGACGCGAAGGATTATAGTTGCGAAAAGGTTCTCAAAACCGCTTGTAATAAGGTAAAAGAGAAGATCGCGGCGACGAATTTCTATAGCGACGGCATCGCGGACGAATTCGGTCTCAAAGGCGATGACAGGGAAGAGAAGGTGGACGTCCTCCTCTTCGTTCGTAAGCTGGTCAGCGAGATCGAAGCGGCGCAGGAGCGCGCGGCGCGGAGAAAAGAACTTTTCGCAGAGTTTTGGAAAAAGAAGAAAGAAGCTTTCTACGATAAATATATCGTCAGCAAGAATGTCAAATATCCGGGCACGGATAAATCTTGGTTCCGCCCCATCAAATGGGACAAGATCCTTTCGCGCGTCGCCGTCATCGAGAGCGCGATCGGGAAAAAGAACGTGGATTATGAGAAGATCTTTTCTTCGTATATCTCTCTCGGAGATTACACCGCTTTGAAGAAGTACGCGTCTTTCCGCGTAGATCTCGAAGGCGATCGTCTCGTTTATCCGAATTATACCCTCCCCAAGTTCCTTTTTAAGTCCGCGGGAAAAGCAAAATGTAATTTTGATCTCAAGACGGGTCATTTCGACGTTTCGAATAAGTCCGAGAAGACAGGTTTTGCGGACGTGGGACGCAGCGTCGGCGCGAAGCAGGCGTTGAGATTCTTCTGCGAGTACGTGCGTTATATACAGAAGAATGCCTCTTCTTTGTCCGAGGGGAAGGAGGTGAAGACGGCGTGGGATCTTTATAATCTCGACGCCGCGGATCTCGGCAAGGATTATAGGAAAGATCCGAAGCTCAGCGGTCTTTTGCAGGATTTTGCCGACAACGCGAGCTGCATCGAGGAGATGCCCGACGAAGCACTTCTTTTCGATATGAGCCGAGTCCTCCTCGGGCTTCTTTTGGACACCTTGGCGGAAGAGGAGATCGCGAAGTTGAATAAGAAAGAAAGCGCGCTTCGCAAAGCGCCCGTCACTTTCTCCTTCTTCTTCTTTGCGGGGCTTCTCGCCGTATATGGGATCTATCGTTACACCTTGATCGATCAGCTCATCGGTCAGCTTGCTTTGACGGCGCTCGTGACCTTGCTCGTCGTGACGTATATCACGATATGCGGCGTCGTCAGTCGAAATAAGGCGTATGACCGCCCCTACGGAAAGAAGCGCGACAAGAAGAGCGATTATGGGAAAAAATGCGGCAAAGGCCGCAGATGGGCGTGCTCCCTCGGGATCATCACCTTCCTGCTTTTGGTCACGGGCTGTTATTTCATGGGGCGTTATGACGCTTATGACGAGTCTTATTATTATAATCGTCGCGCGGATCATACGATGGTCGTCGCGGGTCTCTTCGATAGGAGTCTGACGGAGGTCTCGCTCCCCAAGACCTATGAGGATTATGAGATCATCGGCGTCGCGGCGAATTCCTTCCTCTTGCCGAATCAAATTCAGCGCTTTTTCGGAGGGGCGAATTGCAAGACGGTCGGCGCGAATGCCTTCCGAAATTGCGATGCGTTGGAGACTGTGGATCTTTCTTCCTCGGAAGTTACGCTCGGCGCGCATGCTTTTGAAAATTGCGACGCTTTGACCACCGTGAAGCTGCATTCCGCTACGACGGAGATCCCCGCGTATTGCTTTAAGGGATGCCTTGTTCTCGAGGAGCTGACGGGCGGAAAGAATGTCTCGATCGTCGGAGACGGCGCCTTTAAAGATTGTGCCTGTTTGGATGCCGCGCAGAAGGTCTCTTTCGCGCGTGAGGTGGGAGATAAAGCCTTTTACGGCACGGCGTCTTCCAAGGCGTATCTCGATCGTTATGTCTCGATCGGCGATTATGCTTTTGCGAATTGCGCTTTTATTCGTGAGTTGCGCTGCGCTTCGCTCGCGCCTTCGCTCGAGATCGGGAAGGGAGCTTTCTCCTCCTGCGAGAGCTTGGAAAGGGTGGATCTCGTCTTTTCCGATTCGACGCTCCCCAAGAAGCTTTTCGAGAATTGCGAAAGTCTTTCCGACATGAAGCTTCGCGGCACGGTGACCCGCATCGAGAAAGGGATCCTTTACGGATGCGGCGCGCTCGACGCCATCACTCTTCCTTTCATCGGGGATGAGATCGGCGCTTTCAAGGATATGGGATATTTCATCTCTGCGGAAGGCAAGAAGACCCTCCGCAAGATCACGATCCTCGACTCTGCGGAAATGGTGGTCGTCAAGGACGGATTTAAAGACTGCGAGTCCTTGGTCTCTCTCTCTTGTAATACCATCACGAAGGTGGAAGAGGCGGGCTTTAAGAATTGTTCCAATTTCCGCGATATCTCCTTCGCGGGGATCACCACCATCGGGAAAGAGGCGTTTGCGAATACCGCGCTTGAGTCTTATGCTTCGGGCTCGGTCGTCACCGAGATCGGAGACAAGGCTTTCGCGGGCTGTCAATATCTGAAATCGGCGAGCATTATGGATCCGAGCCTGACGCTCGGCAAGCAAGTCTTCGCAGACTGCCCGATGCTTGCTTCCTTCCGTTGCGCCGCGATCGGTTCGGACAAGTCTCCGCGCACGTTGAAGTCCGTATTGGGCTCTTCCGTTTCGTCGGTGGAGACGGTCTACGTGACGGATCAGGCGTCTTTGGCGACGTCGGCGTTCGAAGGATGCGGCTCTTTGTATAAAGTGGTGCTCGGAGAGAGGATCGAAGAGATCCCCAAGTATTGCTTCAAGGACTGCGCCGCGCTTGCGATCGTGGACGCCGTGAATCTGCTCCGCATCGGCACGGGCGCTTTCTATGGCTGTGAGAACCTGAGAAGCGTGCCGAGCATGGACACTTTGGTCGAAGTGGGCGCGGAGGCGTTCTCGTATACGGGCGTCACCGCCTTTATCGGCACCGCGGCGTTGGAGAAGGTGGGGGACAGGGCTTTCGCCGCATCCGACCTCTCGACGCTTGATACTTCCGAGTCCTTTGACGCCAAGCTCGGCAGGAAAGCTTTCACCGATTGTAAGCAGCTGTCCTCCGTTTCTTTGGCGTATTTGGGCTCGCAAAAATCCCATGCCACGATGGAGGATATCTTCGGCTCGACGAAGGATATCATCACCGCCGTCGGTCTCAGCGGAAAATGCGAGAAAGAAGGGTGCTTCGAGGGGTGCGAAAGCTTATGTTCCGTCTATCTTGCGGAAGATCAGACGGTCATTCCCGCGCGCGCCTTTAAGGGCTGCACTGCGCTTACCTCCGTGGAAGCGCCCGCCGTCACTGTCGTGAAAGAGGAGGCTTTCCGCGGCTGCGAATGGCTCTCTTCTGTCTCGTTTGACGCGGTGGAGCGCATCGAGAAAAATGCGTATCGGGACACCGCCATTCGTCGTTTGTCGGATCTGCCTTCTTTGGCTTATATCGGCGAGGGCGCCTTTGCAAATTCCGAATTGACGAGCGTATCTCTCACGCATGAAGAACTCTCTTGCGGGGAGGGCGCTTTCGACCGGTGTGATGATCTCACTTCCGTGTCGCTCAGCCGCCTTTACACCAAAGGAAAGCCTTCTACGATGGAGACGGTTTTCGGCGAAAGCCGCGCGAATGTCCTTTCCATCTCGATCTTCTCGCAGACAGAGCTTGCGAAAGGGGCTTTCAACGGATGTTATTATTTGACGGATCTTGTTCTGGAGTCGCCCGTCGAGACCATTCCGGATGAAGCGTTCGGCGAGTGTTTCTTCCTCTCGCGTTTGACCTTGAACGGCGTGACAAGCATCGGCAAGAAAGCTTTCTTCCGCTGTTATAGTTTGGATAAAGTCCCTTGCGAAGCGATGGTCACCTTGATCAAGGCGGATGCTTTCCGTGAGTCCGGCATTCTTTCTTATAAAGCGAGTGCGGATCTTCACGACATCGGGAAGAATGCCTTCCGCGACGCGGAGGATCTCCTTTCCGTCGATCTTACCGCCGCCACCGATCTTTCGATCGGGAAGAAGGCTTTCGCCGAGTGCGACAACCTCTATGACGTCAGCATTTACGAATTGGATCGCACGATGAAAAAAGTGTTCGGGGAGAGCAGGCGCTATATCGGACGCTTGGAGATCATTCGTCCCATCAAGAAAGCAGGCTGTTTCTCCGGCTGTTCGAGCCTTGTCTCCATGACGCTCTCGGATGAGCAGACGACCATCCCCGCGAAGGCTTTCTCCGGCTGTACCTCCCTTTGCTCCGTCGTGGGCAGGAACGTGACGGTCGTTAAGAAGGATGCCTTCCGCGATTGTACGTATTTCTCCGATTTCGAATGCGGAGAGCTTACGGAGATCGGGAACTATGCCTTCTATGACACTTCGATTGATTATTTCACGGGGACGGAAGCTTTAAAGGTCATCGGGAAAAGCGCATTCGAGAAGAGCCGTCTTTTGTCGGTCACGATCGACGGATCGGACACGAAAATCAAGGAATACGCTTTTGCGAATTGTCCGGATCTTGTCAGCTTGGTCGTGAACCGTATCGGCAAGGAAAAATCGCCCAAGCCGCTTTCTTATCTCCTCGGCACGAAGGGCGTGTCTTGGATCCAGTCGGTGACGGTCACGAATCAGTCCTCCATCGCCGAATCGGCTTATCGCAAGGCGCGCAACCTTCTGACTGTCAAATATCTGCAACCCGTGGAGAAAGTCCCGAGCAATGCTTTCCGTGCCTGTGATTCTTTGACGACCTTCGATCTCTCGAATGCGTCGAGCATCGGCACCTGCGCTTTCTATCAGTGCGGAAATCTTCGTATGGTCACTTTCTCGAATTCCCTCCGCTCGATCTCTCGTTCCGCCTTCTCGGGGTGTTATTCTCTGACTGCGGTCGCCATTCCGAATTCCGTTGAAAAGATAGGGGAGAGGGCGTTCTATGAATGCAGCGGGCTCCTCCGCGTGACTTTCGGAAGCAATGTGAAAGTCATTTATCGTAAGGCGTTTGCGTATTGCTTGAATCTGAATTGCGTGATCTTTAATCAAGGGCTTGAGACCATCGAAAGCTCGGCGTTCCGTAATTGTGACAGTTTGAGCGCCATCGCGCTCCCGTCTTCCGTGAAAAAGCTCGGGACCTTCGCTTTCTATGACTGCTCGTATCGCACGGATATGCAGATCTATTACGGCGGCACGCATGAGGCGTGGAATGAGATCAGAAAGAGCATGGCTTTCGTCAGCACGTATTATAGCGTTATGGCGAATTCTTATTCCAATCTGGAGGATAATAGGGACTTAACGAACTATGATCGTTATTCCAATTATTCAAATTATTACTATAATTGATGCTTTTTCATGAAAGGGAAGCGAAAATACGAAGGTGAAAGGTCCCTTTGCCGTCCGTAAGGAGAGGCGAAGGAAAGGAGTGAGAAAATGGATTTCGGACAAATATTGGTTGCGGCTTTGATGCAGGTCTTGTTTTGGGTGGGAGCCGTGATCTTGACGGGTGTCATCATCGCCTGCCTGAATACGCTTTTTTATCGTTTCGTCGGGACGAAGAGCCATGCGGTCTGCGTCGCCACGGCAGTCATCGGCACGCCGATCCACGAGCTCGGTCACGCTTTCTTTTGCCTCGTTTTCGCGCATAAGATCACGGAGATCAAGCTCTTCCAAGCCAGTTCGGATGACGGCACGCTCGGCTATGTCACACATTCGTATAATCCCAAAAACATTTATCAAAAGATAGGGCAGTTCTTTATCGGCGTCGGTCCCATCATCTTCGGATCGGGCATCCTGCTCCTGCTTCTTTTCCTTTTGGTGCGTCCCGCTTTTACGAGTTTAACGGTGGCGATGAAGCTCCTCAGCGGCGGCGCTTATAATATGAGCGACTATTTTCCCTTGATCGGCAAAGGATTCGCGGGCTTCTTCAGGAAGATGTTCGCCGTAGAGAATTTCAAGACTTGGACTTGGTGGGTGATGCTCCTTTTGGGTTGTATGATCGCGATCCATATGCGCCTCAGTAAGCCGGACATTGAGGGCGCGAAGCTCGGTCTTATCTTGGTGATCGCCATCTTCGCCATCGTGCCCATCATCGTGGGCGTCATCAGCATGAAAGCGATGCGCGTCGTGACGGGAGCGATGACTTCCGCGGCGATCTATGTGATGTGCGTCTATCTTCTCGCCATTATGTTCGCGATGATCTCCGTGCTCGTCGCGCTCGTTATTCGACTTCTCATCACGGCGATCAATAAGTTGCTTCATCGCAAGTAAGCAAAATGAAAAGTCTTGCGAATAGGAAGAGATATATTCGCATTTTCATCACCGTTGCTTCCGCGCTCGCCGCGGCGGCGTTTATAACCTTCATCTCGGCGCGTTTAAATCTGCCTTTTCTCATCATGACGAGGTTTATCCCTCACGTGGGTTTCTCTGCCTTTATTTCAAGCCCCGACGGGAAGGGGACTTCTGTTCCTTTTACGGTCTCTATCGTCGTTGCAATGTTGACGGCAGTGATCCTTGTTGGGGTTGGAGCGGCTAAAAGTAAAGACAATATAAGCTTTATAGGGGGAGCTGTTGCGTTGGTCGGGATTTTTGTGATACGCTTTGCCATCGTCTTGCTCGGATATCTCATTTGGTTTATCTTTTCGCCATATGCGATCATTGCGATTCTTGTGGCGATGATCGTCATCGCTTCCTTCCATGCGCATAAATTGACGAGCAGGGGAGGGAAATGCGGTGCCGTGACGCTCATCGTCTTTTCGAGCCTCATTCTCCTCCTGCTCTTCCCGATCTCGCTCGGCTTCGTCAGAGGTTATTCCTTAAACGATATGGTCGTAAAGGCGATGCTTCTGATCGCAGGATAAAGCCCCTATTCGATTTCCTAACGATAAAAAAGAAAAGCCTCTTTTGAGGCTTTTTGGTACTCCCGGCGGGCGCGACGCGTTAAGCCGACAGCACAGTGCGCTGTCGGTAGCCAAAGCGGGGAGCAATTTGTAATTGCGACCGGGAGGGGCGAAGCCGTGAACCCTTGGGTGAGATTCATCGCCGGGAGTGAATAAGGATGTCCCGGCGGGAATCCCCGTCTGTACGGGCCTACCCGCTGAAAGTGCATCATAGCACTTTCACTTTGCTTGCGCAAAGCACTCGCCGAGCGAGTGGCTCCCTATTCGATTCCCGCCGCTCATACGCAAAAAAGCAGTTCATTCGGAACTGCTTTTTGGTACTCCCGGCGGGAATCGAACCCACAACGGCCCCTTAGGAGGGGGCTGTTATATCCATTTAACTACGGAAGCATATAGATGACACTTTGCGGGAAGGGGAGCGCCCAAGCCCGTTACGCAGGATATCATATCACATCAAGGGCAAAATAGCAATGATTCGCCGTCAAAAAAATTGAGTATTTGCAAAAGAGATTGTATAATGAAAAGGAAATGAAAGAGAAGTTCTCGCGCGTGCTCCCTCCGCTCTCCATCCTTCTGGCAGGCGTTCTGTGGGGCGTCATCAGCATTTTCATCCGCAAGCTCTCTGCGGCGGGGCTCACCGCCATGCAGATCTGTTTTGTGCGTCTTTTCATCGCGGCGCCGCTTTTCCTCGTCGTTACGCTCCTTTCTTCTCCGCGAAAGCTTGGGTTTCGTCTGCGTGACGTCTGGATCTTCCTCGGGACGGGCGTTGTCAGCGTCTTTCTTTTCAATTATTTTTATTTCTATACGATTATTCATTCCGAAGCCTCCGTCGCCGTTGTCCTGCTTTATACGTCGCCCATCTTCGTTATGGTGCTCTCCGCTCTTCTTTTTAAGGAGAAGATACGCCCGGAGAAGATCATCGCGCTTGCCATGACTTTCATCGGCTGTCTCTTGGTTTCGGGCGTGACGGGCAGCGGCGCTCGGCTCGAGCCTTTCGTGGCGCTCATGGGGATCCTTTCGGGACTTTTTTACGCTTTATACACCATCTTCGGCGCTTTCGGTCTGCGTAAGTACGACACACTGACCGTCACGACCTATACTTTCGTTTTCGCCTTTCTTGCCGCCTTGCCCGCTTCGGATGTAAAAGGGCTCTTTTCCGTCTTGTCGGGTACGCCTTCGCTTTGGATATGGTGCGTCGCCATCGCCGTCGTCTCCACGGTCTTGCCGTATTTCTTCTATACTTGGGGCTTGAAGAGGGTGGAGCCTTCCCGCTCTGCGATCCTCGTGGCGGTGGAGCCCCTTGTCGCCGCGGTGGTGGGGATCGCTTTCTTCGGCGAGACGCATGACTTTGCGAAGATCCTGGGCATCGTCTTTGTCCTCGGCGCGATCATCGTCCTGAACCTTCCTTCTCCTTCGCGAAAAGATCCCATTTGATTTTAAAAGTTTCGCGCGATAGGCGTCTTTTTCGCAAAAAAAGAAAAACAAAAATTTTTCACTTTAACACGCTAAATCGCTTTACAACTAAAATTTCCTGTGTTATAATGTGACCACGCTGAATTTTCGGCGAGAGTGAAAAGGAGAATAAAGAGAATGAAAAAGAGTATTATTGCGATCATTTTGGTGCTTGCGGTCATCGTGAGCTGCGTAGCAGTGTTTGCAGGCTGCTCCAATAAGAAACTTGTCGGTTTCGATACCGAGCTTGCGGAAGCTGTGGCAAGTGAGCTTGGGCTGAAAGTGAAGTTCGTTGAGATCGATTGGGATTCCAAGGAGACGATGTTGGAGTCGGGCGCGATCGACGTTGTGTGGAACGGTTTCACGTATACCGAGGCCAGAGACAATGGTTACATCGATCCGGACAGAGACAATAAGCAGATCGGAGGTTTGGATTTCACGGAGTTCTATATGGAGAATAAGCAAGTCGCTGTCGTGAAGAAAGCGAATGCCGCGTTTTATGCTTCCAATGCGAGCTTTGCGGGGAAGAAGGGTTGCGCCGAGGCATCCTCTGCGGGCCAAAGCGTTATTGAAGATGTGTTGGGTGTGGAATGCTCCCAGCTCGGCAAGCAGCTTGACGTCTTTACCGCTGTTACCGCCGGCACGTATGATTTCGGCGTGATCGATCTTACGATGGCGAGCGAGTACATCTCTTCCGCGAAAGGCGCATACAAGGATTCTTTGGCGATCGTTTCGCTCGAAGATGTCGAGGTCGAGTATTATGCCGTTGCGGTGAAAGAGAAGAGCAACCTCAGAGATGCTCTGAACTATGCCTTGAAGAAGTGTTTCGATAACGGCACTGCGAAGAACCTTGCTGAGAAGTATTCCTTGGATTCGAACCTTTACAACGGCTTCACCAAAGACTATACCCTTCCCACCGACGGTGCGACCGCGGCGATCCAGAAGAAAGGAAAGATCACGATCGGTTACACCATCTTTGCTCCGATGAATTATTTCGAGGGCGAAGAAGAATAATACAAATCTTTATTCAAAAGATAATGCGCAAGTTAGCCTTGTGAAAACGAGGCTAACTTATTTGTGTTAAAGGAGAAAAATGTTTAAGGCACTTTTATTTGATCTTGGATCGGGCTTCCTTGTCACGTGCGAGATCTTCGCGCTGACGCTGGTCATAGCGATCCCCTTGGGACTTATTGTTGCCTTTGGCTCGATGTCGAGATTTAAGCCGTTGAAGTATTTCATTCGCGGCTTTGTTTGGGTCATTCGCGGCACGCCTCTTATGTTGCAATTATTGATCGTCTGTTACGGTCCCGGACTCATCGGGCTTTTCACCGTTACCGAACCGATGATCGCCGTTATCATTGCGTTTTCCATCAATTACGCATGTTACTTTTCGGAGATATACAGGGGCGGGATCGAGAGCATTTCGAGAGGGCAGTATGAAGCGGGCGCCGTACTCGGCATGAGCAAAGGGCAGACCTTCTTCCATGTCATCCTGCCGCAGGTGGTTAAGCGCATCGTTCCCCCGATGAGCAATGAGATCATTACGCTTGTGAAAGATACCTCTCTTGCGAATACCATAGCGGTCATCGAGATCATCCGCGTGGCGAAGAATTTCACGGGGACCTATGCGGTGAATATCATTATCCCGCTCCTTGTAGCAGGTATTTTCTACCTTGTGTTCGTCGGTCTCCTCACGCTTCTCTTCGGCTTTATCGAGAAGAAGATGAGTTATTACAAGGTGTAAGGAGGAAAGCGTATGTCGGAAGAAATGATAAAGAGTGCGCCCGAGACTATTCTCGAAGTCAAAGGGATCAAAAAGAAGTTCGGCGAGACGGAGGTCCTGAAAGGCATCGATTTCTCGGTGGCGAAGGGCGAAGTCGTTGTCATCATCGGTTCATCGGGCAGCGGCAAGACGACGCTTCTTCGTTGCTTGAATTTCCTCGAATTCTCGGATGAAGGCACCATCTCGGTGAATGGAGAGGTGCTTTATGACGGGCTTGCGGAACAGACGGCGAAAAAGAAGCTTAAACATAATGACAAGCTCCTTCGTGTAAAAAGGCTCCATTTCGGGCTGGTTTTCCAGAATTTTAATCTTTTTCCGCATAAGTCGGTGATCAATAATCTGACGCTTGCGCCCACGCTCCAATTCAAGAGCGATCTCCGCGCGGCGAAGAAAGCGGAGAAAGAGAAAGCTCGTGCCCTGAAAAAAGCGTCTTCCGCGGAAGAGATCGCGGCGGCAGAGGCAAAATACGCGGCGAACGGAAAGCCTGATTATCGGGACGTGGAAGAGATCAAAGAAAAAGCTCTTTCCACTCTCGAAAGAGTGGGCCTCCTCGAAAAGAAGGATAATTATCCCTGTGAGCTTTCGGGCGGGCAGCAACAGCGCGTCGCCATTGCCCGCGCTTTGGTGATGAATCCCGATATCCTTTGCTTCGACGAGCCGACGAGCGCGCTCGATCCCGAGCTGACGGGCGAAGTCCTGAAAGTCATTCGAGAGCTCAAGGACAGCGACACCACGATGATCGTCGTGACCCATGAAATGGAGTTTGCGCGGGACGTGGCGGATAAGATCATCTTTATGGCGAATGGCGTCATCGAAGAGGCGGGCACGCCGGAGGAAGTCTTTGGGAATCCGAAGAGCGAGAAGACCAAGGCATTCCTTGCTTCTCGAAATAAATGATCTTTTGCGGCGGGTTTCGGCTCGCCGCTTTTTTAAATTTCGGATAAATTTTTCTTTCGCGGGCGTATCTCGCGCTCGTGATATGATATACTCTTTATAGAAATAACAGGAGGGTCATTATGAAATCGAAAGTTTTTCGTGTCGTAGTCGTCGCATTGCTCCTTCTTTCCGTCCTTCTTGCCTTTGCGGCGTGTAGCGCCAAGGAAGGGATCTCGGAAGAAGACGGAGCGGTGAGCGCGCCCAATAAGCAATATGCCTTGTCCAATAAGGTCAGCGGCGCGTCCTCGACGAGCCGTATCATCGTGACGGAGGATCGCCTCATCGTCTATACGGTGGATATCGCTCTTACGGTGACGGATCACACGGCGTCCGCCGAGAAGATGCGCGCGGCGCTGACTGCGGTCGCGGGCTATGAGTCTCATTCCGATGAGCATTCCTCCGGTGTGTACGAATATTCTTTCCGCGTCCCCACGCCGAAGCTGAATGACTTCCTCGACGAGATAGAAGGCACGGGGAAGGTGGAAAGAAAAGAAGTGTCCACCGTGGATATCACGGATCGTTACGTGAATGCGGAGAGCGAGAAAGAAGCGTTGGAATTTAAGAAAGCCACGTTGGAAGCCCTCCTCGCCGAGGCGACCACCTTTGCGGAGAAAGTGGATATCACCGAGCGGATCTTGGACGTCTCCCGTCAGATCGACAATTATTCCAAGGTCTTGACCGATTATAAAAAAGAGGCGGACTACAGCACGGTGAACGTCACTTTATACAGCGAAGGGGACTATGAAGAAGAGGAAAAAGCGAGCTATTGGGAGAAGCTCGGAGAGGTCTTCTTCGGCAGCGGGAAGAGCATCGGCATCGTCTTCGGCGGCATCTTGACCGTTCTCGTGGCGGTCCTGCCTTATCTCGGGCTCCTCGCGGTGGGCTTCGGGATCTACGTTCTTGTGAAGTTTATCGTCTGCCGCATTCGCAAAGTCCCGTTCACGCTCTTTAAGAAACTGCGTGACTATCGCGCGAAGCGTAAGGAAGAAGAGGAGGCGGCGGAAAAAGCGATGAAGGCGAGAGCCGCGGCGAAAGCGCTCCCCGAAGCTCCCGAGACGCCCGCAAATAAGGAAGAGGCGAAGGAATAAGATCTAAAAGCTTTCGCGGCAAAATGGTACGAAAAAAGGCAACGATCGTTCGTTGCCTTTTTGTCTATGCGTTATCCGACAGGACTTGGGATCTCATTCGTATTGTTCTTTGACGGAGAGATCCACGCGCCGCCCCGAGATGAATTTTCCTTTCCATCTGTCGTCCGTCGTGAAGGAGACGGGTCCTCCGTTCGCGCTATAGGCTTGCAGGAGACGCCCTCCGCCCATGTAAAGGACGACGTGCGAGATCTTGCCCTCTCCAGTGAAATAGAAGTCGCCGCGTCGGAGGTCCGAATAGCGCGTGATGATCTCCCCGCGGGTGTAGTCCGCTTGGCTGCCCGTATAATTGCCGAGTTTTACGCCGTCGCCGACGTAGAAACAGTATTGAAGAAAAGAGGAGCAGTCGAAGCTCTTTCCCGTGAAATAAGGGCTCTCTTCGCCTTCGCCGTTCAAGATCCGCGCCGCGCCCCAGACATAAGGCGCGCCGAGCTTTTGCAGCCCCGCTTCGATGATGCGTTCCGTTGCGCGGCAGGTCTCCGCGAGATAGCTGTATGCGGCGCTGACGTAAGCGATCCGCTCTTCCCACAGGACGGCGTACCATTCTCCGCATCGCTCGAGATGAGGGAGGCTCCGCCCGACGCCGAGACAGCCGAGAATGGGGGTGTCCGTCCCTTGTCCCGCGCGCAGATTGACGTTCGCCGCGGCGCAGACCGCCATGTATTTTTCGTAATCCGAGATCGGTTCTATGTATAAAGGATCGGGCTGCGCCGTCTCATCCTCGGGGGGATCCTCCGTGAATGGCGGAGACGGTTCCTCCGCCGGATTTGTCGGAGCCTCTCCTTCGCCGTCGATCGGCGTATCCTCTTTTGGGGGGATCGGAGCCTCTTCCGAAAGCGTCTCTTCCGCTTCGCGCTCGCTTTCATTTGATTGGAAAAGGATCTCTTCCGAAGTCTCCGTGAGGAGGCTCGAACGAAGAAAGGCTCCTTCGCATCCCGTAAAAACGCAGAGAAAGAGGAGTAAAAGCAAGAGACAGAGATTTCGCAAAAGACCTTTCATAAGCACCACTTTCCATTATAAAGGGCGGGGGAGAAGGGCGGACGTGGAAATCTTTGGGAAATCGCGAAAAGGAAGGGAAATCGGTTGACGAATACTAACTTGTGTAATATACTAACAGTATTACAAAAGCGAAAATCGGGAGTTTATTATGTCGTTAAAACACGGTTTATTGGGTTTGCTTACCTTGCGTAAGTCCTCGGGATATGATCTTTCCAAGCTCTTTCAAGAGTCTCTCAGTTATTTTTGGGTGGCGAATCAGAGTCAGATCTATCGCGAGCTCGACAAGATGGAAGAGATCGGATGGGTGCGTTCTTCGAAGGTGGAGCAAGACGCCCGTCCGAATAAAAGGGTCTATGGCATCACCAAGGAAGGAAATGCGGAGCTCGTTCGCTGGCTGAAAGACGACAGCGCGTCGGAGCTCGGCGTCGTCCGCAATCCTCTTTTGATGAAGCTTTTCTTCTCCGCGAAAGTGGATCGGGAGCACGCGATCAATCTTCTTGAGAATTATCGCAAGATCTGCCTCGAAGCGCGTGCGGATATCGAGGCGCAGGTGTCCGAGATCGGAAAGGTGGAAGAGACCGCGGCGAAGCCCGCGTATTGGCTGTATTCCACGAATTATTCCATCGCGTATTATGACTTCCAGATCAAGTGGATCGACGAGACTGTGGCGAGGCTGAAAGCCCTCGTCTGAATGTAAAATATGCCGAAAGAGACGAGAAGAACGGAGAAGATCGTCGTCGATCACGACGAGCTGTATCTTACGGAATATTCCGTATATAAGACGGAAGACTTCTCTCTTGCCACGGCGAAACTCGCGAATGTGAACGTCCTTCTGACCCATCTTGCTTCCTCCGCGTTGCGAGCGGGGCTTCGGGAAGGACATTTTTCTTTTTATGCCGAGGACGTGAAGCTTTTCGCCGCCTTCGAGCCCGCTTTTCGAGACGGAGCGGCGGTGATCTTTTATGCTTTCCGTTCTTATCTCGTCACCCATGAGGGCGATCCCCGTTTGAAGGGGCTCGACGAATGGCGCGTGGAGAGGACGGCGGCGTCCCCGTATCGGGATCGCAAGCTTTATCGCACTTTCAGCGAAGAAGTGAATCTTCCGCTTTTGAATGAAGAGCAGAATGCGATCGTCCGCGCGGAAGGGAAGAACCTTCTCGTACAGGGCATTGCGGGTAGCGGTAAGACGAATGTTTGTATCGACAAGATCCTTTTCGCTGCGGTCTCCTCTTATCGCGGACGTACGCTGTACAGCACTTTTTCCCGTGGCTTGCTCCTCGACGTGCGGAAAAAGGCGGAGGCTTTCGCAGAGAGTTTGCGCGCCTTTCTTGCCGATCTCGACGGCGGAAAGATCCGCTTGGACGCGACGGATCTCCTTGCGGTGACGCGGGTGATCGGCGTGCCTTTGCGCGCGGACGCGCCCGTCCGCGAGCAGATCGAGGGGATCCTCACTTATCTCTCCGAAAAGGTGGATTATCTTCTCCTCGAGGATATTTATCGCAAGAAGTACGGTGAGAGGAAGAAGGCGGATGAAGAGACCTTCCGTCGCTTTTTGGCGGAGATGAAGAATTATAACCTTCTGCAACGCGGAAAGAAGCATTCCATTGCGCGTGAGGTCTTGTATAAAGAGATCTATGGCTATCTCTTCGGCAAAGCGACGGGAGAGGCGATGGGGAAAGAGGGGTACGTCCTCGCGCGGGAAGGCACTTTCACCCGCGCGGAAGCGGAGTACGTTTATGACCTTTCCGCGGCGTATAAAGACTATCTTGCCGAGGTCGGCGAAACAGATCTCAATGCCGCTTGCGAGGAGATGTCCCGCGAGACGAAGTACCCGGAGTATTCTCTCGTCATCTTGGACGAGGTACAGGATTTCACCCACGTCCAACTCGCTTATTTCCGCGATATCGCCATCAAACTTTTCTGCGTGGGCGACGCTTCGCAGATGGTGAATCCCGCTTATTTTTCATTCGCGGCGTTAAAGGATCTTCTCTATAAAAAGGATGTCACAGAAGTCTCCGAGCTCAAGTATAATTATCGAAACAGCAAGGAGATCGCGGATATCGTCATGGCGCTCGCAAAGCTGAATCGCGAGACTTTCGGCGTGCATGGCTTCGTCTTGGATGCCGAGGCTGTTTCAAGGGAAAAAGGTTCCTTTGCGCTGTATTTCCGTTCGGGGGATTTCCTTGAGAGGATGAAGAAAGAAGTCACGGATAATTTCACGGTGGTGGTCGCTTCGCAGGCGGAGAAAGAGCGGCTTCGCGCCCTCCTGCCGAAAAAGGAGATCCTCACCGTCTCCGAGATCAAAGGCTTGGAGAGGGACACCGTCGTTTTGTATAACGTGCTTTCCTCGAATCGGGAGCAATTCGCCCGTCTCGCGCGTATCGAACTCGATCGAAAGAAAGCGGACGAGAATAGCCTCTATCGTTATTATTTCAATCTCTTTTACGTGGGTGTCTCCCGTGCGCGCAGGCATCTTTTCGTGGCGGAAGAAAAGGATATCCCGCAGTTTTCTTCCTTCTTCAAAGAGCATTTTGAGGAAGTACGGGCAGAGGACGCCGTCCGTCGGATCAAAGAAACGGTGGGAAGCACCCTTGTCGAGCAGGAAGAATATAAGCGTCGCGCCGTCGAATTTATGAAGCTCGGGCAATATGACAATGCGGAAAACGCCGCCGCTTCTCTCATCAATGATCTCGAGCGGAAGAAGGTGCTTTTCGATATCGAGATCTGGAAGAATTACGTCTCGGCGGGCGATTACGTGAATGCGGGCGTCGCGTATTGGGAGAAAGGATATCACGCCCAAGCGAAGGAGTATTTCGAGCTTGCGGGCGAAACTGACCTCGCCGCGATGGTGGACGCCACGACGACGGGGGAGGACGCCCGTCTGGATTATCGCGTCGTGTCTCATTTCGAGAAACTCAAGGGGAATGCGGCGGCGATGAAGATCGTCTCGCGCGTCATCGAGAGCGATCTTGCGCATCTGAAAGGAGAAATGAGGGAGGTCTCCTCTCTCTTGAAAAGAAGGAATAAAAAGGCAAAAGGAGCAAAGTGATGGAAGACGTTAAAGCACTTATCGAATCATTTCGCGAATACAGAGATCTTTTGACCCCCGTTACGGAGAATTTGCGTGAATTCGCCGACACGTACGACAGTCTGCGGGGGGACATCGAGAGGCTGAACGCCGCTTTCGAAGGGGACGTTTCGGGAAATCTCGATCGCATTTATAAGACCCTTTCTTCCGAGGCGACGAAAGCGCAGAGTTTGGCGCATGAGATCGACGCTTTCCTCGTCAAGAGCGAGCGTTATGAAAAGGAGGTCGAGACCCTTTCCCGAACGCTCGGGAAGCTGGAAAGCACGCTGGACGCGCTCTCTAAGCTCGAAGGAGAGGCGGAAGAGCAGATCGGCAGGCTGGAAAGTACGCTCGACGAAAAGCGCAAGAATTATAATTTGAAAGAGCTCGAACGCACCGTCGCGAATTATAACGCGGGGGTGAATAAAGTGGCGGAATTTATCAATAAAGATGTGGCGGCGGCGCTCTCGGAGAATAATGACAAACTCACGGGCATTCGGGCGCGCTTCACCGAGCTGGAGGCGGGCGTCCGCGAAGGAAATGCCGGCATAGAGAGTCTTACGGCGTCCTTCCTTTCCACGAGCGAACTTCTTCGGAAGGTCACGGAAGGGGAGGCTGTAAATGAAAGTTACATTTACGACATTCTCGACAGGTGGGCTGCCGATCGGGGCGTGAAGAGAAAGAAATGAGATTCGAGGCGGAGAAAAGACTTTTGGAGATCGTCCGCGCGGACGATGCGAAAGGCTTCGGGGAGATCGCTTCCCCCGAGGTATTTTCCGCCGTCTTCGGGCGTTTCCCGCTCCTTTCTCTGCTTTATCTTTTTTCGTCGCGTCGCATCGTTCGGCGATATTTCGACGCGCTCTCGAAAGAACGCGTGCGCATCCGTTATGACCGTATCGAAGAGGCGGATGCCCTCTTTATGAAGAAAGCGGGGAAAGCCCTGCGGCATTATCAAGGGAAGGAAGTCTCTCCCTTGGAGATGCTCGCGATCCTCGGCAAGCCGCGCGCTTTGAAAAAGCTTTACGCCGTCTATCCCGCGGCGGACCGTTATCTTCCCGCCCTTCATCGCATTTATTATACGCGGCTCGGGGAAGGCGTCGCGCGAAAGGGAGACGCCCTGATCTTGCCCAAAGAACCGATGCCTTATCTGCAAAAGAAAATCCTCCGAATTTCTGCCGTCGTCCTGCTTTCGCTCTTTTCTTTGACCCTCGCGCTGAGCTTGTCTCTCGCGGCGTATTCGGGGCTGGGGACGACGAAACATCCTTATCGCGTCCGAAATGCGAAAGAGATGACCTCGCTTTTGTCCGAAGAAGATACGATCTCCGTCGAGAGGGATCTTACGCTTTCCTCGACGGCGGAAGAGGTCTCCGCCGTGATCCTCGGCGGGGATCATATCATTCATCTGACGACGCCTTTCGCAGAAGTCTTCACGGGCGTTTTGAAGGACGTCACTTTCGTCTTGGAGGAGGGCTATCCCGCGCGCGCAGTGATCGGAAAAAACTTAGGAAAATTGGAGAACGTTTCGGTCGTGACCAAGGATCTTTCCTATGCAAAAGAGTCTTTCTCGGACACTCTTGTCGAGGAGAACGCGGAAGACGACGAAACCTCCGTCACCAACGTTTTTTCTCTTTTTGCCACGGTGAATGAAGGGATCATATCGGACAGCACCGCCGTAGTCACCTTGGCATTTACGGGAGAAGAAGGCGGCAATAGTTATTTCGCGGCGTTCGTCGGCGAGAATCGGGGCACGATCAAAGGCTGCTTCGCGCAAGGAAAAGTCACCTCCGTCGCGGTGGATATGGCGGGCATCGCCGCGCGCAATAAAGCGGCGGGGAATATCACGGAATGCGGCTCCTCCGTCGAGTTTACGCAGCGCACGACTATCTCGAGATGGAATCCGAATGTGGCGGGGATCGTCGCGGAAAATGAGGGTGGGGTGTATCGCTCGGTGAATGGCGCGAGCATCACCTCCGAGATCGCATTGGCTTCCCTCGAGGAGGGCGCCTCCGTTGCCGCGGCATATGCGGCGGGCATCGCATGCATGAATACGGGCGTCGTAAAAGACTGCAAGAATGAAGGAGACGTCACGGCGCGGGGCGCGTACGGATACGCCTTTGCGGCGGGCATCGTCTGTCGGAATGAGCGTGCGGAGAATGCAAATCCAACGCTCACCGAAGTCGGGCTGTACGGGAATCTCTCCCGCGGAAAAATCACGGCGTATAGCTCCACGGACGAAGCTTGCGCAGCGGGGATTGCGAAGGATAATTTCACGAACGTCGTGGATTGCGAGAATTACGGAGAGATCGAGAGCACGGCGAGCCTTTCCGCGCCCGAAGAGGAGCTTTCCGCCGCGTGTGCGGGCGGCGTCGTCGGACTGAATTTCGGCGCGATCACGACCTCTCTGAATCACGCGGAGGTCAGCGCGAAAGGAAAGAATGCTTATGCCTATTCGGGCGGGATCACCGCCATTAACCGCACGTATGATATCTATGCGGGCACGGTGACTTCCTGCTCCGGGCTCGGGAAGGTGTCGGCAGTCAGCACGTCGGACAGCGCCTATGCAGGCGGCATCACCGCGCGAAACGACGCAAATAACGATATCTCCGCCTGCCGCCAGATCGCGGATGTCAGCGCCTCCGTCACGCAGTGGGAAGAGGGCAAGAAAGCTTATGTCTATCTCGGCGGGATCGCGGGATGCAGCTACGGCAGCATTCAAAAGTCCTTCTATACGGGGGCGGTCACGACGGGCGACGAAAACACCTTCACGGGCGGCATCTGCGGCGCCGCGCATTATGTCGCGTATCGCATCTATCCCATCCTGTTTTTGCAGAATGCGTACGTGGGAGCGGGGCCGGATCACGGTGTGGGCGCCCTCCTCGTCCAAGATCTTTTCAGCGGAATGAATTACATTTACGCCGCGACGACGCTCGAAGGGACGGAAATGGGCTCAAACCTCGATTTTCAGACCGTGAAAGTCGCTTCGCTCGACGAGATGAAGGCATTGGAGGTTTATTTTGAATAAGCTCGGCAGGGAATGGAAGCTCTTTATCATCGTGGCAGCGGCTATGGCGGCGGTGTTTCTCGCCTTCCTGCTTTTCGCCGTGCTCTCCTTTCTGCATTCGGGAACGATCCCTGTCTTCTGTTTTCGGACGGGCGTCGCGCTCTCCGCTTTTTATCTTGTTTCGGCTGTCGCTCTTTTCGTCCTTGCTTTTAGGCGAAAAACATCCTGAAACCGCGAAAAAAAGCTTGTCTCTTTTTAGGGATATGATATAATAATCGATATATGACGAAGATCACGATAGACGAGAATGAACTCATAGAAAAAGTCAAGCACGTTTTCTCGGGCACGCAGTGCGAGCTCGTTCTCTCGGCTTTTGCCTTCGCGAAAGAAAAGCACGAAGGGCAGTTCCGGCTCTCGGGCGAGCCCTATATCATTCATCCTTGCCATGTGGCGAATATCCTCCTTGACCTCGGGATGGATGCCGAGACCGTGGCGGCGGGCTTCCTCCATGACGTCATCGAAGACACGGACGCCACGCATGAGATCTTGGAAGAGCGCTTCGGCGCGGGGGTGACGATGCTCGTCGAAGGGGTCACGAAGCTGAATAAGCTCCAATTCAAAAGCAAAGAACAAGCGCAAGCGGAAAACCTCCGCAAGATGCTCCTTGCGATGGCGAAGGACGTGCGCGTCATCATTATCAAATTTGCGGATCGGCTGCATAATATGCGCTCTCTTTCCTATAAGCCGGAGGAGTCCCGTCAGGCGATCGCGCAAGAGACGATGGATATCTATGCGCCGCTCGCCGCTCGCCTCGGGATGTCGCAGATCAAGGGAGAGCTCGAAGATCTCTCCATGCGTTATCTTTATCCCAAAGAGTATTACGAACTTGTGGATCTTATCTCCTCCAAGAAAGAGGAGAGGGATGATTTCGTAAGGAAGGTCAGCGAAGAGCTGAAGGCAAAGCTCGACGAACAGCTCGGCATTCCCTATGAGATCAACGGTCGCTCCAAGCATTTTTACAGCATATACAGGAAGATGAAGCGGCAGCAGTCTTCTATCGACCAGATCTATGATCTGATGGCGATCCGCATCATCGTGGATACGGTGAAGGATTGCTATAATGTCCTCGGGATCGTGCATTCCCTTTGGACGCCTCTTCCCGGGCGCTTTAAGGATTATATCGCGATGCCCAAGGCGAATATGTATCAGTCGCTCCACACCACGGTTTTGAATGAGTTCGGCGCCCCCTTCGAGGTGCAGATCCGCACGAAAGAGATGCATCGCCTTGCCGAGTACGGTATCGCCGCGCACTGGAAGTATAAAGACGGGAAGACGGATCGCACCCTCGACGAGAAGATCAAGTGGATCCGCGAGGTGATGGCGCTCCATGAGTCGGACGTCGAGGACAGTCAGGAATACGTCGCCGCCTTGAAGACGGAGATGTTCAATGACGAGGTCTTCGTCTTTACGCCGCGCGGCGATGTCATCAATCTGCCCGCAGGCTCCACGGTGGTGGACTTTGCCTACGCCATCCATAGCGACGTCGGAAATAAATGTACGGGCGGCAAGATCAATATGAAGATCGTCTCCCTCTCCACGAAGCTCAAAACGGGGGATATCGTGGAGATCATCACCTCCGCTTCGGCAAAGCCGAGCCGCGATTGGCTCCGTTTCGTCGCGTCGCCCTCCACGAAGGCGAGGATCCGTCAGTATTTCAAAAGAACGATGCGGGAGGAGAATGTCCGTATCGGACGGGATATGCTCATCGCCGCCTGCAAGAAAGCGGGATACAGCGCGAAGGAGCTTATGGTGGAGAGCTGGATCTATGAGACGGCGGAAAGACAGTCCTTCTCCTCCGCGGACGACGTGCTCGCCGCTGTGGGATGCGGAGAGCTTAAGCCCAAACAGATCATCGATAAGCTCGTCCATCGTTATCTGCAGACCATTCCGAAAGAAGAGGCGAAGCAGACCGTCGTTCGCAAGCCGTCCTCTTCGGGAAATAACGTGCTGATCGACGGCGAGGACGGGATGCAGGTCCATCTCTGCAAATGTTGCAATCCGCTTCCCGGAGATCGCATCATCGGCTATGTCACGCGCGGCAGGGGGATCAACGTGCATCGCGCGGATTGTAAGAATGTCACCGAGCTCGAGAATGATCGCTTGATCAAAGCGGAATGGAGCGGCGTCGTTGCGGGGAAATTCTCCGTCACCCTCGTCGTCTTTGCGGACGAAACGTCCGCGATCAATAAAGTCACCGAGCTCTTCTCTTCGATGAACGTGGAGCTTACGCATATCGCCGCCGCGGTGGATAAGGACAAAAAAGTCAAGATCGAGGTCACCGCCGAGCTTGCGGGCAGGGAAGAGTTGATTTCTTTGAAAAATAAGCTGATGCAGATCAAGTCGGTCACGGACGTCGTCCGCGGATAAAAACATAATTGAGCGCTTTTCGGACGTTTCGCCCTGAGGGGCAAAGCCGCATCTCACTTTCGCTTCACATTTTTTCTTCTTCCGTCATACTATGCAGTGTACGAAAGAAAAAAGTCTTTTCGAAGAAATGAGATACCCCTTGAAAAGCGCCGGCGCCGGCTTAACTCGATTCTCGTACCGCTTTCGGGCGGTACGTTTTTTTATCTCGGGCGTTTCGGCGGGAAAATGCGATTATTCGCTTCATACCTCTTGAAATATATTTATTATAGTGCTAAAATAATATATTGGAAGATTTTCAGGAGGTTTTCTTATGAATTTATGGCGTGATATGGATCCCGAACGCATCAGTCCGCAAGACTTTATCGCCGTCATCGAGATCAGCAAAGGCAGTAAGAATAAGTACGAGCTCGATAAAACCACGGGCGCGCTCATCTTGGACAGAGTGCTTTATACGTCCACGCATTATCCCGCGAATTACGGTTTCATCCCTTTGACCTATGCCGACGACAAGGACCCTTTGGACGTCCTCGTCCTTTGCAGTGAGCAGATCGCGCCCCTTGCCATCGTGCAGTGTTATCCCATCGGGGTGATGGCGATGATCGACGGCGGCGCCTTCGATTATAAGATCATCGCCGTGCCTTTCCGCGATCCCACCTTCAATAATTATCGTGACGTCGGAGAGCTTCCGCCCCATATCGTGCAGGAGATCGCCCACTTCTTCAATGTGTATAAACAGCTCGAGCATAAAGAGACCACCGTGATGGAGATCTTCGGCAGAGACAGAGCGCTCGAGATCGTTCGCGAAGCGATCACCTTGTATCGGGAGAAATTTATTCAGCAATAATTATGAATGTTTATGACGTGATCGTGATCGGCGGAGGCGTCGTCGGGACGGCAGTCCTGAGGAGCCTTGCCGCTTATAAAGCGAAAGTGCTTCTTTTGGAGAAGTCCTCCGACGTCGCTTGCGGATCCAGCCGTGCAAACAGCGGCATCGTGCATGCGGGCTATGACGCGGAGTCGGGCACGAAGAAGGCTTATTTCAATGTAAAAGGAGCGGCGATGTTCCCGTCTCTGACCGCGGAGCTCGACGTGCCTTATCAAAAGGTCGGCTCTCTCGTGGCGGCGAGGAAGGAGGGGCTTTCCGCGCTCGAAGTGCTCCGTGATCGCGGCGTCAGGAATGGCGTGAAAGTGGAGATCCTCGGCAGGGACGCGGTTCGCGCTCTCGAACCGAATATCGCGGATGACATAGAATACGCCCTGTATGCGCCGGAGGCGGGGGTCGTCTCGCCTTATCAGCTCACCATCGCTTTTGCGGATCACGCGGTGACGAACGGAGCGGAAGTGCGCCTTGAGGAGAAAGTGATCGCGCTCTCGAAAGAAGGAGCGCTTTTCAGCGTGCGCACGGAGAAAGAAGTCTATGCCGCTCGTTTTGTCGTGAATGCGGCGGGCGCGGGCGCGGCGGAGGTGAATGCCCTCATCGGCGAAGAGCCTTATCAAGAGACCCACGCCGTAGGTGATTATTATATCCTCGATCATAAAGAGGCGGGCGTCGTGCGCACCGTCGTCTTCCCGCTTCCCGATGAGAGAGGGAAAGGGATCCTTGTCGCGCCGACGGCGGACGGGAATGTGATCCTCGGTCCCACGTCGCGCAAAGTGCCCCACGAAGAAGCGGAGCGCAATGCCGTTACGGCGGAAGGGCTTCTTGCTGTGAGGGAAGGCGCGGCGCGCTTGATGAAGGGCGTGAACGTTCGCTCGGCGATCCGCGTATATGCCGGCACGCGCACGGCGGTCGGCGGTGATTTCATCATAGAAGAGTCTGCGAAAGTCCCCGGTTTTTATATGCTTCTCGGGATCTGTTCTCCCGGGCTGACTTCCGCGCCCGCGATCGGCGAATATGTGGCGGAAGAAGCGGCGAAGAAGCTTTCGCTTGAGAAGAAGGAGAAGATGATCCCGCTTCCCAAAGCTTTCCGTTTCAGAGAGTCTTCCGCGGAAGAGATCGCGGCGAAGGCGAAGGAAGATCCCGCTTTCGGAAGGATCGTCTGCCGCTGTGAGAAGGTGACGGAAGGGGAGATCGTTCGCGCCGTGCATTCTCCCGTCCCCGCAAAGACGGTGGACGCCGTCAAGAGACGGGTGCGCGCGGGAATGGGCAGATGTCAAGGCGGGTTCTGTCAGCCGAGAGTGATGGAGATCCTTTCGCGCGAGCTCGGCATTCCGATGACGGCGGTCAGGAAGGGCGACGCGGGCAGCGAGATCGCGCCGTACGAGGTGAAGGACGGATATGAAACACTTTGACGTAGTCATCATAGGCGGCGGTCCCGCGGGAATGGCGGCGGCGCTCGGCGCGAGGGAAGAAGGCGCTTCCGTCGCGATCCTCGAGCGTGACGTCAGGCTGGGCGGCATCTTGAATCAATGTATCCATAACGGCTTCGGTCTTCATTATTTCGGCGAGGAGCTGACGGGTCCCGAATATGCGGCGCGTTTCCGCGAAAAAGTGCTCGCGGATCGCGGCGTCACGGTGTATCTCGAGGCGATGGTGCTTTCTCTGACGGAGGAAAGAAACGTGACGGCGGTCTCGCCCACGCAAGGTTTCATCGAGCTTTCGGCGGGCAGCATCGTGCTTGCGATGGGCTGTCGCGAGCGTAGCGCAGGCGCGATCGGGCTTATGGGCACGCGCCCCGCAGGCATCTATACGGCGGGTATGGCGCAGCGTCTCTCCAATGTCGGAGGATTCCTCGTCGGGAAAGAAGCGGTGATCCTCGGCAGCGGCGATATCGGGCTCATTATGGCGCGCCGCATGACGAGCGAAGGCGCGAAGGTGAAGCTCGTGATGGAGATTATGCCGTTCAGTAGCGGTTTGAAAAGAAATATCGTGCAGTGTTTGCAGGATTACGACATCCCGCTTCGTTATTCCACTACGGTGACGCGGGTCACGGGGAAGGAACGCCTTACGGGCGTGTATATCGCTCCCGTGGACGAGAAATTGCAGCCGATCCTCGAAAAGGAAGAATACGTTCCTTGTGACACCCTCCTCCTTTCCGTCGGGCTGATTCCCGAGAATGACCTTCTCACGGGGATGGACGTCGAGATGAGTCCGGTGACGGCGGGCGCCGTCGTGGATGAATATCGGCAGACTTCCGTTTCGGGGATATTCTCCGCGGGCAATGTGCTCCACGTGCATGATCTCGTGGACAATGTCAGCGAGGAAGCCTTCATTGCGGGAAAGTCGGCGGCGCAATATGCCGCGGGCAAGCTCTCGCAGGGAGAGTGCGTCTCCGTAGCGGCGGGGGAAGGCGTTCGCTACGTCTTGCCGCAGAGAGTCCATAAGGGCGAAGGCAAGGTGCGGCTTTATTTCCGCGTGAATAAAGTGTACCGCGGGAAGAGCGTCGTCGTGCGCTCCGGCGACGAACTTTTGAAAAGGAAGAAGACGATGGTGCTCGCCCCGGGCGAGATGCAACAGATCGAGATCGAGAAATCGCTTATCAAAGGCGATATCTCCGTCGCATTGGAGGAATGATGGAGACCACTTGCATTATGTGCCCAATGGGGTGCGCGCTTACGATAGAAGAGCAAGACGGCGTCGTGAAGGTCAGGGGAAATACCTGTCCGCGGGGCGAGAAATACGGCGTCAATGAATACGTCGATCCCAAACGCATGGTCACGACGCTCCTCAAGGTGAAAGGGGGCGGCGTGCTCAGCGTGAAGACCTCCGAGCCTTTCCGCAAAGCGCAGGTATCCGCGGTCTTGCAGGCGGCGGCGAAGGTGCTTTTGGATCGTTCCTACAAAGCGGGCGAAGTCGTCGTAAAAGACGTTGCGGGGAGTGGGGTGGATCTCATCGCCACGGCGGATCTTATTTTCGGGGAGAAAGCATAGATGCTGTATTACGAATTCAAAGCGCAGATCGCGAGAGGGGAGATCGCTCCGCTTTATCAGATCGAAGGCGAGGATAAATATTGGTCGGAGCTGGCGTATAAGGATCTCCTTGCGCTCTCTTCCGATCTCGATACGACCGTCCTCTCTTCGGAGCAGCCCGTCGACGAAGCGATCTGGGGGGTGCAGAATTTCCCGATGCTCTCCGAGAGGAAAGTCGCGGTCATTCGCGACCGAAAGCTCAAAGAAGCGGAGATCAAAGAGATCGTGAAATATCTCGAGGAGCCCTCTCCCACGGGCGTCCTCGTGCTGTATAACTGCGAGGGGAATGTCCCCGGCGCGAAGAAATATTCTTTCGGCGTCTTGACGGAAAGTGAGCTCACGCCCTATGTCGCCCGTCTCGCGGAAGAGATGGGAGGCAGCATCGCGCCTTCCGCCGCGAAGAAACTCGTGCAATACGCCGAGCAGAATATGACGCGTATCAAGAATGAGCTCATTAAGCTCGTCCCGCTGGGAATGATCGACGACGCCATGGTGGATCGCTATGTCGAGCCCTCTTATTCCTATCGCGTCTTCGATTTCACGGATGCCATCGCCCGCGGGAGCTATAAAGGCGCCTATGAAGTCCTTTCCTCCTTGGCGCGGAATGCTTATGAATATTCGCCTTTCTTCACCCGCCTTACGGATCAAGTCCGTTTGATGCTTGACGCGAAGCTTTCGCCCTCCATGCCGGACGCGGAATTGGCTGCTTCGCTCGGCGTCTCGGTTTATCCTTTACAGAAGGCGAAGAAGGCGGCGGCGCAATATAGCCAAAGACAGCTTCTTTCCGTGCTGATGAAATTATATGCGCTCGAAGAAGCCTTCAAGACGGGAAATATAAGCGTGGAAAACGCGATGGATCTCGCGATCGCGGAAGCCATCGAAGCGAGGAAAAAATGATCGGTGTTTTAAAAAAAGCGAATCCTTATCTGCTCCTCTTTTTGACGGGTGCGGCGTATTGGTTCTCCAAGGTAGCGTATACGTTCTCGATCGCGAGCATGGCGGCCGAGACGATGGGGATGAATCACACGACTTTCCTCATTACGATGTCCGTGGTGATGGTGCTCTTCTCCGCTTTTCTCGCGAAGGTATTGGTCTATCTTTCGTATCGCATCGTGGGCGTGATCTTCACGCGGCGCAGCGGCATGCTTTATCCCTTCCCTCTGCGCTATGGGGAGTATTCGGGGATCGTCCTCTCTTTTTCCTTCCTCTGCCTTATGCTCTGCGGGCTCATCGGTTTGCCCGAGCTTTTCATTCCCGCCCTTTCTTCCGTCCTCGGCGTCATCAAGACGCTTGTCGTTTGGGTGTTTTATTTTATCGGATCGAAGTATTTTGTGGATCGTTTCGCGCATGATTATGACAGAAAGGCGCTTGCGACAGCGCTTTCCGTCGTGCCTTTCGCGCTGATGGGCGTCACGATCTTGCTCGCGGTTTTGGAGGTGGCGCTATGAAAAGATTTCTGCTTATTCTTTTGATCGTAAGCGTGCTTTTCTTCGCGGTGGCGCCCGTCGGCGTCTCTTCCGCGGAAGCTTTGCCTTATGAATACGCCGCGGCGTTCGCCTCTTTATATCCCACGCGCACGCTGAGCGGAGATCTGGAACAAGCCTCTTCCGCCGTGCTGGTCTCTTTCTTGGAAGCCCTCGGATATCGCGTGGAGACGCCGACTTTCGTCCATCAGATCGAGTCGACGAATACTTCCGCCAAGATCACTTGTCATTATAATCACGTCCTCGGCTTTAAGGACAATGGGAAAGGAAAGACAGTCCTCATCGGGACGTATTACGGCTGTTTCGAGCCCTCGGGCGGCGATGGCGTGGGCGAAGGCGCGGAAGCGGCGCTTTCGGTCGGCGTTTTGCAGTATGTCGCCGCGGCGCTCTCGACGCTCTCTTGTGATTATGACATCGTGATCGCTTTCTGGGGCGGGGTGGCGCTCTCCGATTTCAACGTGGAAAAATGCGGCGTGGATCTCGACACCCTCGCTTTGTATATCAATCTCGACGGCGTCGCCGCGGGCAGTTATGATTATCTCTATTGCGACGATGTGAAACGCGCTCACGCGACGTATTTCAAGGGCGTCATCGAGGAGGCGAAAGCGGATATCCTCGATCCCCCTGCCTATAAGCGCGCGGTCACCTATACTTTCTCGGACGGCACTTATCTCCAAGCCCATCTCGGCATCCTCGGCGCAAATCATGCTTTCCTCGCGGAGGATATTCCTTGCGCTTCTTTCGTAGGCGGCGCCTGGACGTATAAGACGGGAGTCTATCGCTATGAAGGGAAGGGAGACGTCGTCGGCACGAGCGAGGACACCTTTGAGACCATCGACAGGCGAAACGGCGGCAAAGCGGAGACGGAGAAGAGGCTTCTCGCCGTCTCGAATGTCATCATTAAAGGCGTGACGGGGGAGGGACTTTCCGCAGCGCTCGAAAAAGCGGAGAAAGAAGTCTCCGGCGCGGATCTTCAAAGCCCGCTTGCGTATTATCTCATTTTGTTCATCGGGGCGGCGGTCGTCATTCTGCTTTTCGTGCTCTTGATCGTCAGGCAAGGGAAGGACAGAAGAGAGCGCGTATGGGAAGACGCTTTCCGCGCGCCGGAGGAGGATGCCCCCGATGAGGACAGTCCTTTCGAGGAGTTCGAAGGAGAGAAAAAGCAGGATCCGCCAAAGGCGGATGATGAGGACGACGTCTTCCGTTTTTAGCGTGGATTTTGCTTTATTTTTTGCGCGGGGTATATTATACTTGATATAGCTTAGCAATATTGAGGTGCGTGTATGGAATTGCTGACGAATTATTTTAAGAATATCGGCTGGGTCTCCATCGTGGATGCGGTGATCTTGCTTTGTTTTATCATCGCGATCGCGGCGTTCTTCTTCCGCAAAAAGAATTATAAGATGGGTCTTTTCTTTATCTTGTACACCCTTCTTTTCGTGGGAATGGACGTCTGCACGGCGCTCTTTGATTTAAAAGCCCTTTACTTTACGCGTGAGATCATGCGCTTCCTCGCCGTCATTTTTATCGTGGCGAGCGCGGTGGTGTATCAGTCCGATCTCAAGCTGCTTTTTGCCAAAGTCGGCGGACAGAATGAAGAAAACGTCTATGCAAAGCTTCATAATTCCAGAGACGAAGATGACCTTCGCTATGCCTCGGGCGAGATCGTGAAAGCTTGTCAGAATCTCGCGAAGAATAATATCGGCGCCTTGATCGTCGTCTGTCCGACCATCATCTCCTCCAATATGCTCGATACGGGCATTCGTCTGAACAGCGCCCTTTCCGCGCCGCTTTTGGAGAGCATCTTTAATCCCCATGCGCCGCTCCATGACGGCGCCGTCATCATCAAGAATAACGTCGTTCTCGCGGCGGGTTGCTTCCTGCCGCTTTCGCAGAATCCCGCGATCAGCAAGGATCTCGGCACGCGCCATCGCGCCGCCATCGGCATCACGGAGGAAAGCGACGTCTTGACCATCGTCGTCAGCGAAGAGACGGGGATCATCAGTCTTGTCAGAAACGGAGAGATCAAGCGCTATATCACGGGCGAGAAGCTTATGGACGCCTTGGACGATGCTTTCGGCATTACGGATATCAGCAGAAGAAATACGCGCAGTTACGGGAGAGGAGGCAGAAAATGACGGAAGATATCATCCGCGTTCCTCGGGTGCTTTTGCCGAAAGAGGATGTGGATCTGGAGAAATGGGCGGTCATCGCTTGCGATCAGTTTACGTCGCAAGGCGAGTATTGGCAGAAGCTTCGCGATCATTGCGGAGAGGTCAGTGCTTTGCATATCATTTTCCCCGAGTATTATCTCGAAAGGGGGGATATGGAAGAGCGCATTCGCTCCATCAATTTACATATGACGGATTATCTTCGAAAGGGGATCTTCCGCGAGGTGAATGATTTCATTCTGACGGATAGGGTCACGTCCTACGGGCATCGCCGCGTGGGGCTCATCGCCGCCGTCGATCTCGATTCTTATGATTTTATGACGGGCGGACTGCCCATTCGCGCCACCGAAGCCACGGTGAAAGAGCGCCTTCCCGTGCGTCTGAAGATCCGCCGCGGCGCCCCCTTGGAGCTTCCCCACGTGCTGCTTCTCATCGACGATGAAGAGCGCTCCGTGATCGAGCCCGTTCTCGCCTCCGTGACGGAGGAAGATCTTTTATATGATACAGACCTCAATATGTCCGGCGGGCATATCAAAGGCTATCGCGTGAAGGACGCCGAAAAGGTGCGTTCCGCCGTGCTCGCCCTTGCCGATCCCGCGCGGATGAAGAGCCGTTACGGCATTGAGAAGCCCTTTCTCTTCGCCGTGGGAGACGGAAATCATTCCGTGGCGACGGCGAAGCTCCTTTGGGAGGAGATCAAGCCTTCGCTCTCGGAGGAAGAGCGCCGCGATCATCCCGCGCGTTACGTCCTCGTCGAGATCGTGAATCTTTATGAGGATGACCTCCTCTTTGAGGCGATCCATCGCGTCATCTTCGGAGCGGGTCTTCCTTTCATCGAGGAGATGCAACGCTCGCTTTCGGGCGAAGGACACGTCACCGTCCTGTATCGCGATGAGATGTATGGCGTAGATGTCCCGAAAGTGGCGGCGGAAGCGGTGAAAGCCGTGCAGGATTTCATCGACGACTATATCGCAAAGCACGAGGGCGTTTCGGTGGATTATATCCACGGTGACGCGAATCTGTCGGAGGTGGCGGCGTCTCATGACGGCGTGGCGATCTTTATGCCCGTGATGGAGAAGAGCGATCTTTTCCCTTACGTGGTGAAACACGGTTCCCTGCCGCGGAAGACTTTCTCGATGGGTGAGGCGGAAGAAAAGAGATATTATCTCGAATGCAGAAGGATACGATAAAATACCGAATATAAGGAGAAAAATATGAAAGTTTGCAAGTTCGGCGGCAGCAGTATGGCGTCGAGTGACACGATCAAAAGAGTGGCGGATATCATCCGCGCGGACAGTGAGAGGAAGTATGTCGTCGTCTCCGCCCCCGGAAAGAGACACGCGAAGGACATCAAGATCACGGACAGCTTATTGACCGCTTATGCGGAGAGTAAGAAGGGAGGGAAGCTCTCTTCGCTCCTCGCGCCCATCAAAGAGCGTTTTGTCGAGATCGCCGCAGGCCTCGGCGTCACGGACAAAGTGGATCTCGAAGCGATCTTTAAGGAGATCGAAGAGGGGATCGTCGCTTCTCCCATCGCGGATTATGCCGCGGCGCAAGGAGAGCGCCTCTCCGCGATGCTTCTCGCGGCTTATCTCGACTATGATTTCGTGGATGCAAAAGAGGTGATCCGCTTTTCGGATAACGGCGTCTTTAATGCGGAGTACACGAATGACGTTGCGCGTCGCATTCTTCTCAAGAAAGAGTATGTCGTCATGCCCGGCTTTTATGGGAGCACTTCCGTCGGTCAGATCCGCACCTTCTCCAGAGGCGGCAGCGACGTGACGGGCGCCATCGTGGCGCGCGCCGTGAAAGCGGATCTTTATGAGAATTGGACGGACGTGAATGGCTTCCTGACGGCAGATCCGCGCATCGTGGATCATCCGCGCAAGATCCCCGAGCTTTCTTATCGCGAGCTGCGCGAGCTCTCGTATATGGGCGCGAACGTCTTGCATCCGGAGAGCATTTTCCCTGTGCGCAAGGCGAATATCCCCATCAATATCAAGAATACTTTCGACCCCGAGGATCCCGGCACGATGATCCTCCCCGGCGTCTTGCAGCATGATCGCCTCATCACGGGCATCGCGGGCAAGAAAGGTTTCGTCAGCATCCTCATCGAGAAGTCCATGATGAATAACGAGATCGGCTTCACCCGCCGTCTCCTCTCCGTTTTGGAGAATCTGAATATCAGTTTCGAGCATCTTCCGAGCGGCATCGACACGATGACCTTGATCCTCGCGGACAGCGAGATCGGCGGCAAAATGCAAGAGCTCATCGGCGGCATCCGTGAAGCGGTCAGCCCCGATCGCTTGGAGGTGCAGAGTGATCTCGCTTTGATCGCCACGGTGGGACACGGCATGGCGTACAAGCCCGGCACGGCGTCTAGACTTTTCACCGCGCTTTCCCGCGTTGGCGTGAATATCAAGATGATCGACCAAGGCTCCAGCGAACTGAATATCATCGTCGCCGTGAAAGGGGACGATTACGAGAGAGCGATCAACGCGATCTACGAAGAATTTATCAATTGAGGTGAAGTTATGATCTATGCAGGTGTAGACGTCGGAGGAATGAGCATCAAATGCTGCCTTGCCACCGAGCAGGGTGAGATCCTCGTAAAAGACAGTTTCAAGACAAAGGACGGCATCACTTCCGCGGAGATGGGCGAGAGCATCGCGCGTTTCCTCAAAGAGCTTGCTTCCCGTATCGGCGTCGCGGAGAAGGAGATCCGCGCGGTGGGCATCGGTACGCCCGGCACCGTGGACGGAAAGAAAGGTGTCATCGTATATTCGAATAATATCAAGCTTGAGCATGCCCCCATCGTTCAAGACGTAAGGAAGCATCTTGATTGCCCCGTTTTCGTGGAGAATGACGCGAATGCCGCGGCGCTCGGAGAGGCGCTCTTCGGCGCGGCGAAAGGGCTCTCGAATGTCCTCCTCGTCACCCTTGGCACGGGCGTCGGCACGGGTATCGTCGCAAATGGCGAGATGATCACGGGCGTCGGCGGCGCAGGCGCGGAAGGCGGACACATTATGCTGAAAATGGGCGGCGAACGTTGCACCTGCGGAAATCGCGGCTGTTTCGAGGCGTATGCTTCGGCAAGCGCGCTCCTCCGCCAGACGGCGCGTATGGTAGCTCGTCGTCCCGATAGTCTCCTCGCCTCCCTCTGGAAAGAGAAAGGCGAGTCTGGCATCGTTCCCTTCGACGCGGCGAAAGCAGGGGATAAAGCGGGCTTGAAAGTCATCAAGGATTATGTTTCCTATGTTGCGCAGGGTCTCGCTTCTCTCGCGAATATCTTCCGCCCCGACGTCGTTTTGATCGGCGGCGGCATCAGTAATCAAGGGGATTATTTCATCAAGAAGGTTTCGCGCAAGATGAATGCGCTCCTCTATGGCGCAGGGGTGAATCCGAAGGTGAAAGTGCTGGCTGCGGCTTTGAAGAATGACGCGGGGTTATATGGCGCTCTCGCCTTGGCCATTAAAGGTGAGCGCCTATAACGGCGCATCTACTTCGCTACGCCTCATCGTCGGGCATCACGTACAAGGAGTACGCTCAGACCCGCCTCTTCGGTGAGCGCTCGTATCTACACCGTTCTACGCGCCCACATCCCCATGGATATTTCGGGGAACCTCAATGGCGCGTTCGCGCTCGCCAAGGGCGGGGGCTGACGGGAGGTGGCGACCCACTTGCTTTGTTTCTGTCTGCACTTTGACGAAATCACGTACAAGAAGTACACTCATTCGCCAAGGCTTGCCGAGCCTCGCATCTGCCCCCTTCTTCATTCGCGCGGAAATATTTTGGCGGTTTTAGTTGGGTTCTTTTTCATTATTATTGCATGATGTGAAGAACGTGATTTCGCCCGTGAGTGCGTTTTGTCGGAGTGGTTCGCACGCATGGCGGAAGGAGGACTATGAAAACGCTTTTTATTTATTATTCTTATACGGGGAATGGGGATCTCGTCGCGGAGCGCTTTCGCGAGAAGGGGGCGGAGATCCGCAAAGTCACCCCGAAGAAGCCCCTTCCGAAGTCTTTCCTTTTGGGAATGCTGACGGGCGGTTTCTTGGCGGCGATCAAGCATAAGGATCCTCTCTTTGAATGGGACAGTTCTCTCGAAGGATATGACCTAGTGATCGTCGGCTCTCCCGTTTGGAATGGCAGGATCTCTTCTCCCATCAATTCGGTGCTGGAAGCCTTGAAAGGGAAGGAACTCTCCTTCGTCCTCTATGCGGGTGGCGGCGCGGCGCCAAAGGCGGTCGAACGGCTGGGAAAAGAGTTTCCCTCCTCGAAGATCGTCGTCCTGAAAGAGCCGAAGAAATACCCTGAAGAAATGGAAAAATTGCAAGTCTTCTTTGACTGATTTTCCTTGAAGAAATAAAAAGCGCTGCGTGTATCGTAGCGTTTTTTAATCTTCCGTTTCGCATTCGGCGTTTATCGCCGTCCCTTTCGGCGCTTGGTAGTCTTTTCCGCTTTTCAGCACGGCGAAGATGATGCGGGTCATTTTCTTCATTCCGTGCGAGAGGGCGACGAAGAAATGTTTCCCCTCGTCACGCTTTTTGTCGATGTAAGCGCGCATGACGGGGTCTGTGATGTAGGCGGCTTTGGTGGCTTGGAAGATGGCGTTTCTGAGGTATTTCGAGCCTTTCTTCACCATCGGCGTGCGGGTGAGGAGGTATTTGCCCGATTGATAGATCGTGGGCTCGCTCCCGACGTAAGCAAGGAGCTTGGAAGGAGTCTCGAAGTTCTTGATATTTCCGATCTCGGCGAGGATGGCGGCGCCGGTGCTGATCCCGATGCCGGGGATGGAGAGGATGGGCGTATGCAGGCGGCGAAGGATCGTTTCCAGCCGTTCCTCGAGGACGTCCACTTCTTCTTGCAGGAAAGAGATCTGTTTCGCGAGGTGTTTCAGTTCGAAAGCGTCGCCCGCGTTCGCCGCGCCGATGGTGTGTGCGGCGGCGTCGATGAGCGCCTCCGTCTTCTTCCCGTAATGTCCGTGCGAAAGCTTGTCGAGACTCTTTGCGAGCGCCTCTTTATCCGTCTTCAGGATATCCTTCGGCGAAGGATATTTCACGAGAAGGTCGATGGTGGTCTTATAATTCACGTTGAAGACGGTCTCGAATTCCGGAAAGACGATCTGCAAGACGCGGCGGTAACGGTTCTTCATCGTCTGGAGGGTCTTTAAGACGCGGTAACGGTATCGCGTCAGGGATTTCAGTGTATAGATGTCGGCGAGAACGTGCCGCCTCTTTTCTACGACGGTCTCCGCCGTCACTTCGGCGATGTAGCGCGCGTCGCTTTTGTCCGTCTTCGTATTGCGAAGGGACTTGCTCTTGCGGTACATATTCACCGTCAAAGGATTTAAGGCGATGACGGTATAGCCCTCTTCCTTTAGGAAGGAGAGGAGATTTTGCGAATAATGCCCCGTATGCTCCAAGCCGATCTTGACTTCTTCCTTTCGTTTGCGCAGGCGCTTCACCGTCTCCCGAAACGCCGAAAATCCCTCCGAGTCGTTTTGAAAGGTGTAATTATCCAAAAGGATCTCGCCGTCCTCCCGCACGATGTGGCAGTCGTGTTTGTCCTTCGCTACGTCTATTCCCACGTATATCATTTTCTTTTCCTCCTTTGTTTTTTTTTGATAAAAATGCGGCGAAAATCTCCGCCGCATACGCTCCCGCGCCGTATCCTCCTGTAAAAACGACAAGCGTTAGGTATTGAAAAAAACCGGATCGCGGGAGCGCACCTTTATTATATCATATTTTTCCGCCGGGCGGCGGCTTTTTCTCCGCTTCGCGGCGGCGTGAGGATCTTTATGAAAAAAGAGAAGCGCGCGGCGTCGCTTTTCGCAGGGAGGAATACTTTACTTTTCGAGGAGAACGTGGTATAATCTCTCTTGCCGAAAGGCAAAGGAGTGCTATGAAAGTTTGGAAGATAGCGGCGCCCGGCGCGCTTTCCATGGAGGAAGTCACGGGAGAGCTTCGCCCCGGTCACGTAAAAGTGAAAGTCACGAAGCTCGGGCTCACAGGCGCGGATGTCGCCGTTTACGAAGGCTCTGAGAAAGCGAAATTGCCCATCACCCCGGGACGTATCGCCACGGGCTTTATCAGCGAAGCGAATGAAGACAGCCGTTTCCGCAAAGGAGAGAGAGTGTTGCTTTCTCCTTATATGAAGGATGCGAAAGGACGCTTGAAGATCATGGGCGTGGATACGGACGGTTATCTCGCGGATTTTGTCGTCGTGCCTGAGGAATGCGTCTATTCTC
This sequence comes from Clostridia bacterium, assembly GCA_017961365.1. GTDB lineage: Bacteria > Bacillota > Clostridia > Christensenellales > CAG-1252 > CAG-1252. Next base: position 11,459 of record JAGCXI010000035.1, on the reverse strand, counting down.
TTCCCGAAAGCATTACGGAAGATATGGGCGTTTTCGCCGAGTATGTCGGCATCGCCGCGGGGCTGACGGATAAGCTGGATCTCAAGCACGAGCAGTACGTCGCCATTTTGGGCGCGAACGCCTTGGGGCTCATCTTTGCGCAGCTCGCCATCTATTATCAAGCCATCCCCATCATCATCGATAAGTCCGAGAAGCGTCTCGCCGCCGCGGAAGAATTCGGCATCTATTATCGCATCGATTCTTCCAAGCAGGACGCCGCTCGTCGCATCAAGCAGATCACTTGCGGCAAGATGGCGGATTGCACGATCTTCGAATGCCGCTCCTCCCAGCAGCCTCAGCTCGCTTTTTCGCTTACGAAGGAAGGGGGCAAAGTCGGCATCGTCGGCTATGATACTTTCATCGGCAAGCTGAATGCGGACATCTCCGCCATTATGGGCAGGCAGCTCTCCGTCGTTGGGATCAATAACGGCGCTTCCGATATGGACGCCGCCATCAATCTTCTTGCGAATGAAGTGGTGAAAGTGGATGATCTCGTGGATAAGACGGTGGATTTTCTCGGTGCTCCGGAGGCTTTCACGGAAGCGGCGGACAGCGAGAATAATTATCTGAAGATCATCATTCGGTGCTGATCCGGAAAGGATCGGTTTCGGTCAAATAAAAACGGCTTCTTTCTCTCGGAAGGAGCCGTTCGTTTTTTTTATATTGTTTTTGCGTGGATCGAAAGCACGCGGCGCGATCAATAGATATTCGGCAGATAGGAATGCATATATCGCTCGAAAGCGGATGCCGCGCTGCGGGCGAGGGCAAGTTCCTCGTCGGTGATCCCGTCGCGCGGATTGAAGACGGAGAGGGGACGGAGCGCGTCGCAAAGTCCGTCGAAATCAAGGGACGCGAGATTGGAATCGACGTGGAGAGATTTTCCGAGGAAAGAGGCGGTGAGCACCTGATCCTCTTTGAGGACTGTGAGCACTTCGTCCAAGCTACGGCGAAATGCCTCTTTTTCGGCGTCGTCCAGCGCGACGTAAGCAAGGTAAGTCACGTTGAGCTTTTGCGCTTTTTCCGCAAGCTCGATCTTCTCGTCCGAGATGGCGCGGAAGACGCCGTTTTCGGTGTAGCCTCGCACGATCTTTTCGATGGGGAAATAAGCGTCGTATCCGCCGCGCTTTGCTTCGTAATCCTCGCGGGATATCTCGGTGGCGACGGCGCTTTCATAGCGATAGCCGTAATAAAGGGTGGCTTCTCTGCGCTCGTAGTCCACGCCGAGGAAGGTCTCTGCGGTGGCGAGCGATGAGAATGCGGCGGCGTAAGAGAGGAAAGGCTCGTAAGCCCGGAAGACGGCGTTGATGAGCCGCGTCAGATATTCCGTCGCAGCGGTTGCGGAGGCGATCTTCCGCTCTCGGACGATCTTTTCCGGCAGCGTGAGCGCGAGCGCACGGAGATATTCCTTGCCGCCCTCCGATACGCCCGTCATGGAATGCAAGGCGGAAGCAAGGGAGAGGAGAAGGGTATTGACCCTTCGCGCGCTCAGTCCTTGAAGATCTCCTTGAAGCAGGGCGGAGAGCTCGGTCTCTCCGAGGTCCCGATAAAAGATGAAATAAAGATTGGCGATCTTGCGGCAGTCCTCGCGGGTGTAAGAGAGGCTCTCCGAACGGCTCATTTCCACGGCGTAAAAGAGGTCGCCCGCGATGTCCGCGCTGACGGTATTCGCGATGAGGGAAAGCGCTTTTTCGGTTTGGCTCTTCGCTTCGCCGTTAAAGTCTTTCGTATAAAGGGCGCGCAGCGCCGCGCCGACGTCATTTTCTTTTGCGAGAAGGAGGATAGTCGCTTTATCCGCGTCTTCGATCTCCGCCGCGTCGAGGAGGGAAAGCAGCGCGGAGACGATCTCTTCTTTTTCTTCGCTCTCGGGAAGCGCCGTCGCCACGGCTTCCGCCGCAAGGACAGGGATGTCCGGCAGGGGGTCGGAGCTCGGCTTGTCCTTGCAAGAAAAAAGAGCAAGCGCGAGGCTCGCCGAAAGGATCAAGATGAGAATGAGCGAAAGAAATCGTTTCTTCATAGCATTTTATAGTATATCACATTCGCGCCTTTTGCGTCAATATGCGCGCCCCTGTCATTTGCCCTCGGGCGAAGCGGTCTTTCGAAAGAGCTCTTTGGACTCCGTCAGCAGGATCGCGACGAACATAATGCCGACGCCGATCCATTCCCGCACGCTCAGTCTTTCGCCGAGGAGCAGGAAGCCGCCGAGGACGGAGAAGCACGCCTCGAAGCTCATGATGAGAGAGGCGGCGGTGGGATTCGTATCTTTTTGTCCGATGATCTGTAAAGTGTAAGCGATGCCGCAGGAGCAGATGCCCATATAAAGGAAAGAGCGATAGTAAGAGAGGATCAGGGAGAAGGAGAAAGCGTCCCGCTCGAAGATGAGGGCGAGGATGGCGGAGAAGACGCCGCAGACGAGAAACTGCAGGGCGCTGAGCTTGACGCCGTCCGTTTTGGAGACAAAATGATCCACGACGGTGATATGCCCCGCAAAAGCCACGGCGCAGAGGATAAGGCAGATGTCTCCCGTATTGACGGAGAAAGAATCCTTTACGCAGATGAAATAAAGCCCCGCCACGCCGAGGGCGACGGAGATCCAGATGATGAGACTGCTCTTTTTGCCGAGGAAGAGCCCGATGATGGGGACAAGGACGATATACATCGCGGTGATGAAGCCCGCTTTGCCCGCCTCGAGATTCATCGACAGCCCGAATTGTTGCAGGTTCGTGGCGACGGTGATGACGCTTCCGCAGGCGAGTCCGCCGAGGAGGAGATCCTTGCGCTCTTTTTTCTTCTCCTCGGGCGTTTTGTCGAGGAGAAGTCCTTTTTTCTTTTTGACCGCGTCCATGATGAGGAAGACGGGGAGAAGCACGACGGCGCCGATGAAGGAACGCACGGCGGTAAAGGTGAAAGGGGAGATCGCATCCACCGCTTGGACGACGAAAGAGATGCCCCATAAGAGCGCGGCGATGAAGAGACAGGAATATCTCGCGAATTTCACTTTGTCGAAAGTTCGTGCCATATCTACACTCTACTTCTCCTAACGGAGAAAAGTCAAATGATTTTGCTCCCTCCCGTATTGACAAAAGGGGCTGTCAAGACTATAATTTATCTATGGATAAAACGAATGCGATGCGTATTTTGGAGGATAAAGGCAGGGCGTACGAAGCCTTTTTTCTTTCCGAGATCCCGAAGAACGGAGAGGACGCCGCGCGCCTTCTCGGCGCGGAGCGGGAATCGGTCTTTAAGACCCTCGTGACCGTCGGCTCCGATCTCGATCATTACGTATTCGTCTTGCCCGTTGCGGAGACTTTGGATCTTAAAAAAGCGGCGAAGACCGTCGGCGTGAAGAGCGTGGAAATGTTGCCGCAGAAGGAGCTTTTCCCCTTGACGGGGTATGTCCACGGCGGCTGTTCGCCCATCGGGATGAAAAAGCTCTTTCGGACGGTGATCGACGAGACAGCTCTTCTTTTTGACGAGATCTATACGAGCGCGGGCAAGCTCGGCGTGTTTTTGAAGACGGCGCCCGCCTCTTTCGAAGGCGTGGCGGGAGCGACCTTTGCGGATATCACGAGGGTGGAAAGGCGGTAAAATATGGCGGATATCATAGTATCGAATGTAAAGAAAAGTTTCGACGGACGGGAGATCCTTCATTCTCTCTCTTTCACGGTGAAGTCGGGAGAATTCCTCTCTGTCACGGGGGAGAGCGGAAGCGGGAAGAGCACCCTCCTCGGCATTATGGGCGGCGTGATGCGTCCCGACGAGGGCAGCGTTCGGATCGGCGAGACGGAGATCACGGCACTTTCCGAAAAAGAGCTTGCGAAAATGCGCCGCACGAAGATCGGTTATGTCTATCAGTTCTTTAATCTGATCCCCACGATGACCGTGTGGGACAATGTCTTTTTGCCCATTCGACTGGACGGAAAGAAGACGGCGGCGTATGAAGCGCGAGCGGAAGAATTGCTCTCTTTTATGAAGCTGGACGCCGTCAAGGACAGTTATCCCGCCACGCTTTCGGGCGGCGAGCAGCAGAGAGTCGCCGTTTTGCGCGCTCTGCTTTATTCGCCTGAGGTCATCTTCCTTGACGAGCCGACGGGAAATCTCGACAGCGAGAATGCGAAAAACGTTTTGGAGCTCCTCGCCGAGCTCAATAAGAAATACGGCGTCACGATCGTGCAAGTCACGCATAGCGAGATCGGGGCGGGCTACGGAGATCGCGTCATCACGATCAAGGACGGCAGGATCGAGAAATGTTTGTAAGAAGCCTTTTGCGTTCCGTGAAGCGCAAGGTGGGGGAGCCCATCTTGATCGTCGCGACGGTCTTGCTTGCCGTCGCGGTCTTTGTCGCCGCATTTTCTCTGCGCGTTTCCGTGGAGAAAAGGGAGACGGCGTCTTACCGCGCGCTTGCGGGTGAATGCGCTCTGGAGGCTTCTTTTTCCGATGCTTTTTCCGCTTATTATACGACGGAGGACTCCGCCGAGTATCGCACGCTTCGCGAGAAGACGGAAGCCTACGGGACCTTACATTCCGGTTATTATTCTTATCTGACCGCGACGGGCGGGACGGAGAGCTTTGCTCGCGCGTATTCGACGGACATTTCCGATCTTTTCAAGTATAATGACTGCAAGTTTGTCTCCGGCGGCGTTTCTTCAAAAGCGACGGGCGTCATCTTGCGCGCCGCCTTTGCGGAGAAGATCGGGGTGAAAACGGGGGATCGGATGGGGCTTTCCGTCTATGGATCCGAGAGAAAGTCCACGGTGGAAGTCGTGGGGATTGCGGAGGAGAGCGGCCCCTTTTTGCAAGCGGATATCCTCCTCAGCGACACGGTGACGGCAAGGCTACTTTCCATGCCGGAAGACGTGAGGATCAGAAATCGCTTTTTTATAGAACTGTCCGAAGAAAAGACAGAAGCGCTCGGCATAGCGGAGAAGGAGATCGCGGCGACGTTGGGACGCCTTGCGCCCTCTTTTACTTTTGCCTCTCCCGTCAATGAAGAAGCGCTCGCTACCACTCTTCGATATGAAAGCACCGTGCTTTTCGCGCTTGTCGGGCTTGTCGCCGTTCTCGGCGTCATTTTGATCTATACGGCGGTGACGCTCGTGATGAAGAATCGCCTTTCGCTGGCGTCGCTTTTCCGTAGCGTAGGCGCGTCGTCCGGCGCTCTTTTCTTCTATCTTTTCGCGGAGATCGCGCTTTATGCCGTGCTCGGAAGCCTTCTCGGCGTCGCGGCGAGTTACGGCGTTGCCGCGTTGATGAATTTGATGATCGGTACGGCGAGCGCGCCTGTCTCGATCACCTTCGGCACGGCGTCTCTCGGCGTCCTCTTCGGCGTATTGCTCGCATTGCTTTCCGCTTTTATCCCCGTTTGGCGGGTGGGGAAGATGCCTCTTTATGAAATGATGCAGTCCTCTTCCTCCGTTCGCAAGCCGCAGGTTTTACCCGTTTTGATCACGGGCGGACTCTTTGTCGCTCTCTTTCTTTGGAGCGCCTTGTCTTCGGTCTCGGCAGCTTTGGCGTCCGGCATCCTTGCGGCGATTGCGCTCTTTGCTCTCTTATTCGCGGTCATGCCGATTTTGATAAAGGGCGCGAATGCTCTCATAATGCGTTTTTCCGAAAAAAGCGCGGTCGGCGCCCTCTATATCGCGGCGGCGGGCGCAAGGGAGAATCGGCATGCGCAGTCCGGCGCGCGTCTTCTCGTCATCGCGCTTACGGTGGTCATTTCGGTGGCGACGATCTCCGGGAAAACGGCTGCGCAGCTCTCTTCTTTGGAGCGGCTTTTCCGCGCCGACGTCGTGATCTCGGCGGAGTCCGAAGACGTCAGAGCCATTCGCTCCGAGGTCGTGGCGGAAGAGGGGGTCAAAGAGACGTATCTTGCTTATATCGAGCAAAAATGTTCCCTTGCGCAAGGGACGCGCCAAGTGACGCTGGTCGCGCTCCGCGCCGAGGATTTCGCCGTGGCGATGGACGTCGGATCCATTGATCTCGACGTATCTTCCGTGCGAGGCGAGCGTCGTCTTGCCATCGGCAGGGGATTGGCGATGCAGGCGGGGGTCTCCGTCGGGGATCCGATCCTTTTGGAAGTCGGAGGAGTGGAGACCGTCTTTACGGTCGCTTCTTATCTCGATACGCCGCTCGCCATCGTTTTCACCGATCTCTCCGGCTTGGGAATCAAGGAGAATGCCTGTCTTGCGGAAGTTTCCGCAGAGACGGTCACGCAGGATCTCGCCGAGAAATATTCGCGTTCGGCTTTCGTCGTCCGTTTCGTCGAGCTCTTTTCTTCTTATGTCGAAGCGGCGAATGCCTATATCCGCGTTTTGATCTTGCTTGACGTGCTCGTGGTAATCTTCGCCTTCCTCGGCTATGCGAATAACGCTTTGGCGTCTTATCGCGATCGCAAACGGGAGTTTCGACTTTTGGCGCAAGTCGGCGCGAGCGTTTCGGAGAAGAGGAAGATCATTTTCTTTGAAAATGCCGTCATTGCGCTTTCCGCCCTTCTCGTGGCGGCTGTGGCTTCCGTTTGTCTGCTTTTCATCATCCAAAATATGCTGAAGTACTTTGGCGCGTATTTCCGTCTTCTCTTCTGATCCTGTTTTTGCGACGAGCTTTTCTTTCTCTTCGACCTCCGAAAAAGGCGGAGAATTCTTAATTTATTGAAATAAATTCGAATTTATGCCGAAAAATCGTTGACTTAAAAGAAGGAGATAAGTATAATGACAGTACATAAAGCTATTATTACGAGGTAACGCAATCATGAAAGAGTCTATCCATCCCGAGTACAGAAAAGCGAAAGTTGTATGCGCTTGCGGTAATACGTTCGAGACCGGCACGACGAAGAAGACGGATGTCATCTCCGTTGATATCTGCAATAAGTGCCACCCCTTCTTTACGGGCAAGCAGAAGCTCGTGGATACCGGCGGCAGAGTCGAAAAGTTCAACAACCGCTATGGCAGGAATAAATAAGTAAACGAAGTGCGTTGTTGAAAAAAGGCAACGCATTTTTTGTTATTATTATACGAAGGACCTTTCGGAGGCTCTTTGCATAAGTCCCCGCCGTCATCCGAAGCGTTGCGGCGGAAGAGAGGTAAGATGAGAAAATTCGTTTCCAAGATCGGCGGACAAGCGGTGCTCGAAGGGGTGATGATGCGCGGTGAGCGCAGCGTCGCCACGGCGGTTCGCACGCCCGACGGCAGGATAGAAGTCGAATCCGCTCGCATTTCGCAGGAGAAGAAATGGTGGATGAAAGTGCCCGTGCTTCGCGGCTTCATCAGTTTCTTTTCGATGATGATCGTCGGCTCCAAAGTCCTCACGCGTTCCGCGGAGGTCTATGGGGAAGAGGAGAGCGAGCCCACGCGTTTCGATTATTGGCTCGCGGGAAAAAGCGGGAAGAGCGCCGTAGACGTTGCGATCGTGATCGGCGTCCTGCTCGGCGTGCTTTTCGCGATCGGGCTTTTCATCGCCTTGCCTGTCGGCGTGGTGAAGCTCCTCGATCTTATCCCCGGATTTGAGAATATTTTCTATGTCTGGAAAAATCTCATTATGAGCGCGGTGCGTCTCGTCGTGCTTCTCGGGTATCTCATCCTTGTCTCTTGTATGAAGGATATCAAACGCGTCTTTATGTATCACGGCGCGGAGCATAAAGTGATCTCCTGCTTCGAGCAGGGCGAAGCGCTCACGGTGGAGAATGCGCGCAGAATGCCGCGCGTGCATGACCGTTGCGGGACGAGTTTTCTCGTCATCACGGTCTTTGTCAGCTTGATCATCACGGCGTTTTTGCCCACCTTCGATCAGTATAAGGGCATGCTCTCCTTCCTGCTGCGTTTCGTGACGAGGCTTGCGCTCCTTCCCGTCGTGGCGGGGGTGTCTTATGAGGTCTTGAAGTTCCTTGCGAAGTTTGACAATGCTTTCGTGCGCGTCCTCAAGACGCCCGGGCTTCTTTTCCAAAGGTTGACGACGAGGGAGCCGGATGATTCCATGCTGGAGGTCTCTCTGACGGCGTTCAAGACCGTGCAGGAGATGGATGCGGATCCCACGATCCCGACGAGGGATTTCAATATCACGAAGGATTATAAGCTCGCGCGGCACGAAGTGCTCTCGATCTTGAAAGGGAATGAAGAAGCGGAGACCGTCGCGGACTGGCTTTTCGCATATTATCTCGGCGTCTCGCGAAGTGAGCTCCCGCTCTTGGAGAGCGTTCCGAGCGCGGCGAAAGAGAAAGTCGTGGCGGCGGCAGGTCGCGTTCGCGACGGCGAGCCGATGCAGTACGTGCTCGGCGAAACGGAGTTTTACGGCGTGAAGATGAAGACGGACGCTCGCGCGCTTATTCCCCGCGGGGACACCGAAGTGCTCGTGGAAGCCGTGCTCGGTCTCAAGCCGAATCCGGAAGAGAAGATATTGGATATTTGCACGGGGAGCGGCGCCATCGCCGTCGTGCTCGCTTTGAAGAGGGGGTCCTCCGTCACGGCGTCGGATATCAGCGAAGAAGCCCTTGCGCTTGCGAAAGAGAATGCGGAGGCGCTCGGCGCGAATGTCATCTTCGTGAAGAGTGATCTTTTCGCGTCCGTCGAAGGAGCGTTCGACGTCATCACGGCGAATCCGCCTTATATCCCCTCCGAGACCGTCGACGCTTTGGACGCGGTGGTTCGGAAAGAGCCGCGCCTTGCTTTGGACGGCGGGGAGGACGGGCTGGATTATTACAGGAAGATAAAAGAGAGCGTCGCGCCGCATCTTGCGGAAGGCGGCAAGCTCTTTGTGGAGATCGGATGGGATCAAGCGGAAGCCGTGAAGGAGATCTTCGGCGGCGGTACGGTCCTGCGGGACCTCGAAGGGCATGATCGCGTCGTTATCGTGGAGAAGGCATGTTTGAGAAGCTGAAATTGATGAAAGCGCGATACGAAGAGCTGAATCGGAAGCTCTCCGACCCCGATGTCATCGCCCGTCAGGACGAATGGCAGAAGGTGGCGAAGGAGCATTCCGCGCTCTCCGAGATCATCGCGAATTACGATCTTTATTGCAAGGCGGAGCGCGAGCAGGAAGAATGCGAAGCGTTACTGTCTTCGGAGAGTGATCCCGATCTCATCGCGCTTGCGGAAGAAGAAAAAGAGAGCGCGAAGAAGGAGATGGAGCGTTTAAAGGACGTCCTTAAAGTCCAGCTTCTTCCCAAGGATCCGAATGACGATAAAAACGTCGTGATCGAGATCCGCGCGGGCACGGGCGGCGAAGAAGCGAGTCTTTTCGGCGCGGTGCTGATGCGTATGTATATGCGCTTTGCCGAGCGTATGCATTGGAAGACCGAAGAGGTGGATATGAATATGACCGACCTCGGCGGCGTGAAGGAAGCCGTCTTCCTCGTCTCGGGGAAAGGGGCGTACAGCAAGCTCAAATACGAGAGCGGCGCCCATCGCGTTCAGCGCGTTCCCGCCACGGAGTCGCAGGGCAGGATCCATACCTCCGCGGCGACGGTGGCTGTGCTTCCCGAAGCGGAGGACGTGGACGCGGATTTCAATCCCGCCGATCTTAAAATCGACACCTACCGCGCGGGCGGCGCCGGCGGGCAGTACGTGAATAAGACCGAGAGCGCCATCCGCATCACGCATATCCCCACCGGTCTCGTGGTGACTTGTCAGGATGAGAAGTCACAGATCAAAAACAAAGAAAAAGCGATGAAGGTCTTGAAGTCCAAATTGTATGACTATTATCGCTCGCAAGCCGATAAAGAGTACGCCGAGAAGAGGCGCGCGCAGGTGGGCAGCGGCGATAGGAGCGAACGCATTCGCACGTATAATTACCCGCAGGGCAGAGTGACGGATCATCGCATTGGTATGACGCTTTACAGCTTGGAACAGTTCTTGGACGGAGATATGCTCGAGATGATCGAAGCGCTCGCTTTGAATGAGCAGAACGAGCTCCTGAAAGGAAGCGAAGAGTCGTAAGGCAGATAGGAGGCTATATGATATTCTATAACACCCACAAGCATTTGCTGCAGGAGCAGACGTATTCCTACTCGTTGCAGGACGTCGCGGAGCCGAATCTTTTCCGCGAGTTCTTCGACTATGAGAACGTGCCGCGCACGGCGTTCGATTTCTTCACCGTGCCGATGAATACGCCGGAGTCTTTATGGATCACGGACACCACTTTCCGCGACGGACAGCAGTCCATGCAGCCTTTTACCGTGGAGCAGATCGTGGATCTTTATAAGATGATGCATCGCCTCGGCGGCAAGAAAGGCATCATCAAGCAGAGCGAGTTTTTCCTTTACAGCGAGAAGGACAGGGCGGCGGTGCGCGCTTGTCAGGAGCTCGGCTATGAGTTCCCCGAGATCACGAGCTGGATCCGCGCCACGGATTCGGACTTTGAGCTTGTGAAAGAAATGGGCATCAAAGAGACGGGCATCCTCGTCAGCTGTTCGGACTATCATATTTTCAATAAGTTGCATCTCACCCGCGCGCAAGCGATGGACAAATATCTCTCCATCATCAAAAAGGCGCTGGATCGCGGCATCGTGCCTCGCGCCCATCTCGAGGACATCACGAGGGCGGATTCGTATGGCTATGTCGTGCCTTTCGTGCGCGAGCTGATGAAGCTCTCCAAAGAGAGCGGCATCCCCATCAAGGTGCGCGCCTGCGACACCCTCGGTTACGGCGTCACGTATCCCGGCTCTTCTCTTCCGAGGAGCGTCCCGAGGACGATTTACGGCTTGTGGCGTTACGGCGAGGTCCCGAGCGAGCAGATGGAGTGGCACGGGCATAACGATTTCTATAAAGTGGTGACGAATGCCGCCACCGCGTGGCTCTATGGTTGCTCGGCGGTGAATTGCGCCCTTCTCGGCATCGGCGAGAGGACGGGGAATTGTCCCTTGGAGGCGATGGCGATCGAGTACGCTTCCTTGAAAGGGACGACGGACGGGATGGACCTTTCGGTCATCACCGAGATCGCGGAGTATTTCAAGCGTGAGATCGGTTATAAGATCCCGCCGCGCACGCCTTTCGTGGGCAGAGACTTCAATGTGACGAGAGCGGGCGTCCATGTGGACGGCCTCATGAAGGACGAGGAGATCTATAATATCTTCAATACAACCAAGGTCTTGCATCGTCCGCCGATGGTCTGCGTGGATAATAACAGCGGACTCGCGGGCATCGCCTATTGGATCAATAACAGCTATTCGCTTCCCGAGGAGGCAAAAGTTGTGAAAAGTGATCCCATCGTGGCGGCTGTCAAGGCGAGAGTGGACGAGATGTATGCCGGCGGAAGAGTGGCGGCGATGAGCGACGGAGAGCTGGATGATCTCGTGCGCGACGCGGACGCCGAGCGCTATGCGCAGTTCGTGAAGATCTCGGAGCGCAGGCGTTGATCACGCGCGCTATAGAGAGAAAGGCGCTCGCAAGGAGCGCGGCAAAAAAACGAGCGAACTAAATGTCAAAAGCTATAAG
>JAGCXI010000034.1 GCA_017961365.1 Clostridia bacterium | reverse complement strand
CGGAGCGCGAAGCTACGCTCTTTTTCAAGAGCGCGGCGGTTTCGGGCTACGGTCTCGAACGCTTCCTTCTTTTGAATGATTATCATAATGCGAAGGTCGCCGCGAAGAAATATTATTTCGGGGCGAAGTCGGAGGCGTATAAGCCGGACGGACTTTCGGAAGCGAAGAAGATAGAAGAATGCCTCGAAAAGGAGGATTATTCGCCTTTGCCCGAGGAGATGGCGGCGGCTTTTTGCGAGATCAAGAAACGCTCGGTCGGCGAGAGTCTCACCCCGTCTTTTACGGACGTTATATTGGACAAGGCGATGTTCAAAGCCGTTATGCGCGGCATTTCCTCCGCGCATCCCGTCGTGCGGACGTATTTTACCCGCCTTTCCGATTTTACGAATCTTGCCGTGGCGTATCGCGCGAAAAAGGCGGCTGTGCCTGTCGCCGCTTTCAATGATATGCTCGTGACAGAAGGGGAGGTCTCTTTGCGAGACGTTCGAAAGATCTATGAGTTCGGCGCGGAAGAAGGCGGGGATAAGCTCGCGCTTTCTCTGTGCTATCGCGGCGCACTTTCTGCGATGAAAGAAGGGGTGGCGGCGTTCGAGGCGTATGTGGACGACGCGCTGCTCGATCCCATCAAAAAATCGCGCTATGATATGTTTTCGCCTGCGGCGGTCATCGGCTTTTATCTCGGGAAACTGCGCGAGATCAAGAATGTCCGCCTGATCTTCGCAAAGATCAATAACGGTTTGGATAAAGAAGTGATCAAAGTAAGAATGAGGGAACTTTATGTCTGAGAGAAGCAGTATTGCGGCGCTGGGCGATCAGGATACGGTGTTCGCCTTCAAAGCGGTGGGCGTGGATGCTTACGCGGTGGCGAATGAGGCGGAGGGAAGAGAGAAGCTCCGTTTGCTCGCGCGCAATTACGACATCATATTTATTACGGAGCAGCTTGCGGAAGCGCTGCCCGATTTGCTCGCGCGTTATAAGACGCGCGCCTTCCCCGCCGTGATCCCCGTCCCTTCTTCCAAGGGCAGCACGGGATACGGCAAGCGCTCCATCAAAGCGGACGTCGAAAAGGCGATCGGGACGGATATTTTGCAAATAGAGGAGAACGGAAATGACTAATGGAAGAATCGTGAAAGTCGCAGGACCGCTCATCGTAGCGGAAAATATGGCGGATAGCAAGATGTATGACGTCGTGAAGGTCAGCCGCGAGGGACTCATCGGAGAGATCATCGAGCTGCGCGGCGACAAAGCGTCGATACAGGTCTATGAAGAGACCAGCGGTCTCGGCGTGGGAGAAGAAGTGGTCTCCACGGGCGAGCCGCTTTCCGTCGAGCTTGCGCCGGGGCTCATCGAGAGCATTTTCGACGGCATTCAGCGTCCTCTCGTCAAGATGAGAGATCTCTCGGGCGGAAGGATCGGCAGAGGCTTGCAAGTGGATTCTTTGGATCACGAGAGAAAATGGGAGTTCCTTCCGACGAAGAAGGTCGGCGACCTTGTCAAAGCGGGCGACGTCCTCGGCGTCGTGGAGGAGAATAGCCTCATCAAGCATAAGATCCTCGTCCCCTACGGCGTGGAAGGAAAGATTATTTCCGTCGAGAGCGGCAAGAAGACCATCGTGGAAGAGATCGCGGTCATCGAGACGAAGGATGACAAGCGCTCTGTCCGTATGTTACAGAAATGGCCCGTGCGTCGCGCGCGCCCCATTAAAGAGAAGCTTTCGCCCTATATGCCGATGGTGACGGGTCAGCGCGTCATTGACACGCTTTTCCCCGTGGCGAAAGGCGGCGTCGCGGCGGTCCCCGGTCCTTTCGGAAGCGGTAAGACGGTCGTTCAGCACCAGCTCGCGAAATGGGCGGACGCGGATATCATCGTCTATATCGGATGCGGCGAACGCGGCAACGAAATGACGGATGTTTTGAATGAATTCCCGAGCCTTATCGACCCGAAGTCGGGCGAGCCCTTGATGAAGCGCACGGTGCTCATCGCGAATACGTCGGATATGCCCGTGGCGGCGCGTGAAGCTTCCATTTATACGGGGATCACCATTGCGGAGTATTTCCGCGATATGGGATATAACGTCGCGATCATGGCGGATTCCACCTCCCGTTGGGCGGAAGCGCTTCGCGAGATGAGCGGCAGATTGGAAGAGATGCCCGGCGAAGAAGGCTATCCCGCCTATCTTTCCAGCCGTTTGGCGGAGTTCTATGAGAGAGCGGGCATGGTGAAAGTCCTCGGGACGGAGGATGTCTCGGGCTCCATCACGGCGATCGGCGCGGTGTCCCCTCCGGGCGGAGACCTCTCCGAGCCCGTCAGTCAGGCGACGCTCCGTATTGTGAAAGTCTTCTGGGGGCTTTCCGCGCAGCTTGCTTATAAGAGACATTTCCCCGCGGTGGATTGGCTGACGAGTTATTCGCTTTACAGCGACAGATTGAATGAATGGTTCGACGCGAATGTAGACGCGGATTGGGAGACGCAGCGCGCGGCGGCGATGCGTATTCTGCAAGAGGAAGCCTCGCTCGACGAGATCGTCAGGCTCGTGGGTATGGACGCGCTTTCGCAGGAGGATCGCTTGACGATGGAGACTGCGAAGTCCATTCGCGAGGATTATCTCCATCAGAATGCTTTCCACGAAGTGGATACCTATGCGTCCTTAAAGAAACAGCATAAGATGCTCCGTTTGATCCTGCTCTCCGACGAGCTCGGCAGAGAAGCCCTTGCGGAAAGGGTGGATATCGAGGATATCCTCGCCCTTCCCGTCAGAGAGGAGATCGGGCGCAGCAAGTATATCCCCGAGAGCGAGATGGAGAAATTCGATCTCATTGAAGAGAATCTGAAGCAGTCCATGGCGGCGCTTATTTCCGAAGGAGAGATTTGATTATGGTGAAAGAATACAGAACGATACGTGAAGTCGTGGGTCCCTTGATGCTGGTGGAAGGCGTCAGCGGCGTGACCTATAACGAGCTTGTGGAGATCAGGCAGGAAGACGGCAATATGCGCCGCGGCAAAGTCCTCGAAGTGAATGGGGACAAGGCGCTCGTCCAGCTTTTTGAGAATTCGCAAGGCTTGAAGATCAGCACGTCCAAGGCGCGTTTCCTCGGCAAGAGCATGGAGCTCGGCGTGTCCGCGGATATGCTCGGCAGAGTCTTCGACGGCATCGGCAGGACGAAGGACGGCGGCCCCGACATCCTCGCGGATAAATATCTCGACATCAACGGTCAGCCCATCAATCCGACGGCGCGCGACTATCCCGATGAGTTCATTCAGACGGGCGTCTCCGCCATCGACGGCTTGAATACCCTCGTCAGAGGGCAGAAGCTTCCCGTCTTCAGCGCGTCCGGTCTTCCGCATGCGAATCTTGCGGCGCAGATCGCGAGGCAGGCGAAGGTCATCGGCTCGGACGAAGGAAATTTCGCCGTGGTATTCGCCGCGGTGGGTATCACCTTCGAGGAAGCGGATTATTTCATTCAGGACTTCAAGCGCACGGGCGCGATCGACCGCACGGTGCTCTTTATGAATCTCGCGAATGACCCCGCCATCGAGCGTATCGCGACGCCGCGTATGGCGCTCACGGCGGCGGAATATCTCGCCTTTGAAAAAGGGATGCATGTCCTCGTCATCATCACGGATATCACGAATTATGCAGAGGCGCTCCGCGAAGTGTCCGCGGCGAGAAAGGAAGTCCCCGGCAGACGCGGATACCCCGGCTATCTTTATACGGATCTTGCCACGCTCTACGAGCGCGCGGGACGCTTGAAAGGGAGCAAAGGCTCCATCACCGAGATCCCCATTCTCACGATGCCGGAGGACGATAAGACCCACCCGATCCCCGACCTTACGGGCTACATCACGGAAGGGCAGATCATCCTTTCGAGAGAGCTGCATAAGCGCGGCGTCGTGCCCCCCATCGACGTTTTGCCGTCCCTTTCCCGTTTGAAGGATAAAGGCATCGGCAAGGGCAAGACGAGAGAGGATCACGCCGATACGATGAATCAGCTCTTCGCCTGCTATGCGAGAGGAAAGGAATGCAAGGAGCTCGCCGCCATTCTCGGCGAGAGCGCTCTCACGGAAGTGGATAAACTTTATGCGAAGTTCGCGGGAGAGTTCGAGAAGCGTTACGTTTCGCAGGGCTTCAAGAAGAACCGCACGATCGAGGAGACCTTGGATATCGGTTGGGAACTTTTGGGGATCCTGCCCCGTTCCGAGCTCAAACGTATCAAGGACGTTTACCTCGATAAATATTATAAGAAGGCGGAAGAGAAATAATGGCTGTGGCGAGAGTAAATCCCACCCGCATGGAGCTTACGCGCCTGAAAGGGCGCTTGAAGACCGCGACGCGGGGACATAAACTTTTGAAAGACAAGTCGGATGAGATGATCCGACAGTTTATGCTCCTCATCAAGCGCAATGTGGCGCTTCGCACCGAAGCGGAGCAGGCGCTGAAAAGCGTACTTTCGGACTTTATGCTCGCGCGCGCCGTATCCACGGACGCGGAGATCGAAGAAGCTGTCGCCGTCCCCGGAAAGAGCGTCAAAGTGACCTCCGGCTCCAAAAACGTGATGAGTGTGGAGGTGCCGAGCTTTATGGTCGAAGCGACGGAAAAAGGGGAAACCTATCCCTATAGCTTCGCGACGGTGACGGGCGAACTTGATAATTGCATCGGGGTGATGGGAGAGCTTTTGCCCCTCCTCATCGAGCTCGCCGAAGTGGAAAAGACCTGCAATATGCTCGCCGACGAGATCGAAAAGAACAGGCGAAGGGTGAATGCTCTGGAATACGTGATGATCCCCGAATTCAAAGAGACCATCAAATATATCACGATGAAACTGGACGAGGCGGAACGCGCGAATACCATCCGTTTGATGAAGGTGAAGTCGATGATCGCCGGAAGAAACTGATATGAAGGCGGAAGTCGCGGCTTTTGAAGAAAGATTTACCTTGCAAGGCAGACGTTACGTTCGGGACGGGCGTCTGTTTTTAAATGCTTCGGGCGCAAGCCTCTTCGGGCGCTTCCGTGGGCGCAAGCTCTCTTTTCTCCTTTGGAGCGATTATGCGGAAAAGGGGAGGAATGCGTACGTCCGTTTGACCGTAGACGGGAAAACGAAGAGATATAGATTGCCGCGCGGCGAGAAAACGCTCGTCGTCTCGCTCTCGCAGGGAACGCATGCTTTCGAGATCGTGAAGCTGACGGAGAGCACGAATAATGCCTTTGCCCTCGCATCCGTCGAGACGGACGGCGTTTTCCTGCCGAAAGAGGAAAAGGCGGGGCTGAAATTGGAGTTTATAGGGGATTCCGTCACGACGGGTTTCGGCGTGCTCGCGAAAGAGACTTACGGCGAGTATAAGACCAAGGAGCAGGATTTCACGAAAGCCTTCCCTTATCTCACGGCGAAGGCTTTGGGCGCAGCGTACTGCGTGACGGCGGCGGGCGGATGGCCGATTTATAAGTCGAAATACGCGCCCTATGCGATCCCCGATTTTTATGAGAACGTCGATCTTTTGCGCAACGAAACGAAATGGGATTTTTCTTCTTACACCCCCGATATCGTCGTCGTGACCCTCGGAACGAATGACTTTTCTTATCTTGCGGATCTCTCCGCGGAAAAGGAGAAAGAGGAGAGGGCGGAGGTGCGCAAGCATTTTCTCGCTTTTATAAAAAGATTGCTCGCGCTCTATCCCGAGGCGAAGATCGTTCTCTTTTACGGCTTCTTCGAATATGCGGGGCTGGGCGAGCTGACAAAGGCGGCCGTGAGAGAGCTTGCTTCGCCTCGCGTCACTTGTCTCGAGACGCCGAGCGCCGCTTCTCAGGATGACGTCCGCGCGGGACATCCCGGGAAGAAGACGCATTCCCTTGCGGCGAAACGCCTTCTCGAACACATAAAAAACCTGTAAAAAGAGTCCCTCGTTTTCAAGGGACTCCAAGGGGCTTTTAAGGGACTTTCCGTCTTGTCGGAAATCCTTTTTTTCTTATCTATTTCAGATGGAGAAAATCTTTTCTGTATTTCACGCCGAAATGCTCTGCGAGCTTCACCATATCCTCGTCCTTGATGGTGTTGAGGAGGGGGAGACCTGCGGTGAGCATATAGATCTCGGCGGCTTTTTCCACGGTCTCGATGAGCCCGAAGGTCTCGTCCATATCCTTGCCCGCGCCGTACACGCCGTGCAGCGCCCAGACCACCACGCGGAAGTCTTTCATCTTCTTCGCCGTCGCTTCGCCGATCTCATTCGTGCCGCAGAGCATCCAGGGGAGGACGCCCACGCCGTCGGGGAAGACGACGATGCATTCCGTGCACATCTCCCAAAGCGTGTGGGTAAGTTTCGCTTCGTCAAGCTCGTGGACATAATTCATCGCAAGGAGATTCGTCGGGTGGCAATGCATCACGACGCGGTTTTTCGGGTCCGCTTCCAGCCTCGCCATATGGCTCATCATATGCGCGGGGAATTCGGAAGTGAATTTGCCGCCGTCTTTGAATCCCCAAAGGAGCTCTGCGGTCGTGCCGTCTTGCTTGATGCGGACGATGCCGAGATTGGTCTCGGGGTCGTCGTCCACGTTTTTGAAATATTTACCCGTTCCCGTCACGATGAAGATCTTCCCGATGAGAGGCTTCGCGTCGAAGCCCGTCGGGATCTCGCGGATCACTTTGGTAAGGTCGAGATATTCCCCGACTTCTTTTTCGTCCAAAAGATAGCTGATATTCCCGCCGTTCCTCTCGTCCCAGCCGAGGCGATACATATTCGCGGTGGTCTTGCGCATTTCGGTGACGAAGCTTGCCGTCAAGATGTCTTTCATGTCATTTCCTCCTTTCGAGGACGCTCTTCTCATAGTCGAGAACGTCGGTGTAATAGTCGTCTTTCATTCCGGCGCGCGCGAGATATTCTTCCCAAACGTCGCCGAAAGGCAGGGTCTTCACTCTTTCTTGGCAGTACATAAGCTGCGTGAAATCGCCCGCGTCTTGGAGCGCCTTCAGCGCGTCATTGGGGAGGAGGAGGGCGTAAAGCAGCGCTTTTTGCATGGCGCGCTCACCCGTGACCCAAGCCGAGATGCGGTTGATCGACGCGTCGAAATAGTCCAGCCCGATCTTGACCTTTTCCGTCGCGTCGTTGCGGACGATCTCTTTCGCGATCTCTTTCAGCTCGTCCTCGAATAAGACCACGTGGTCGCTGTCCCAGCGGATGGGGCGGGTGACATGCAGCGCGACGGTGTCATAGAAGGCGAGGAGAGAGGGGATCTTGTCCGAGACCACCTCGGTGGGATGATAATGCCCGTTGTCCAAGAGACAGCAGATCCCGCGCGAAGCGGCGTAATTTTGATAAAATTCGTTATTGCCGACGGTGTAACTCTCCACGCCGATGCCGAAGACTTTGCTCTCCACGGCGGGAATCACCCATTCTTTGTCGTAATTTTCCAGCATCTCGTCCAAGGATTTTTTCAGACGCAGACGGGGGCCGAGACGATCCGCGGGCACGTCCTTATAGCCGTCGGGGATCCATATATTCATCAGGCAAGGCTTGCCGAAAGCGCGTCCCATTTCCGCGGCGATCTCCAAAGAGCGCTTGCCGTGCTCCACCCAGAAAGCGCGCGTCGCTTCGTCCGGAGAGGAGAGAGAAAGCCCGTCTTTCATCTTCGGATGGGCGAAGAATGTGGGGTTAAAATCCACGCCGTCACAGCCGATCTTTTTGGCGAAATCCACCCACGGCTCAAAGTGCTTATAGCTGTAAGCGTCACGATCCAAAAGTCCCTTGTCAGTCCCTAGAAAAGCATAGCAAGCGTGGATGTTGAGACGCTTCTTTCCGGGCATCAAAGAGAATGCCTTTTCGATGTCTTGCAAGAGCTCTTCCGGCGTGCGCGCTCGCCCGAGATAATTCCCCGTCGTCTGGATGCCGCCCGAGAGCGAATCGGCGCCGTCGAAGCCGAGCACGTCGTCACCCTGCCAGCAATGGACGGAGATGGGGATCTCGTTCAGGCGGAGCAAGGCTTTTTCCGTGTCCACGCCGAAAGATCGATAGATCTCTTTCGCACTTTCGTATCTTGTCATAGTTTGATCTCCTTTATTTCAAAAGATTTCCCAATGATGTTTCTTGCTTCGGCGAGGCTCTTGATCTCACCCGTGCCGAGCATCTGCGCGACGACGTTTCCGATCGCCGTACATTCCGTGGGGCCGAGGACGATGGTTTTCCCCGTCTTCTCCGCGGTGAGTTTATTCAGAAGCGCGTTTTGACTGCCGCCGCCGATGATATGCAGACGGTCGCATTTTTCTCCCGTCATGCTTTCCAGCTCGTCGATCGCCTTTTTATAGGATAACGCAAGACTGTTGAAGATGCAATAGGCGATCTCGCCGACGGATCTTTTTCCGATCTCTTCTTCGATCGCCGCAATCATGCTTTTCGGCGCGAGATATCTTTCGTCGTTCACGTCGATGACGGCGTCCGTCGGATTTTCTTTCGCAAGGGCGGCGAGCTCCGCGAAGCTATAAGCTTCTTTGAGCTCTTTCCTGACGTTTTGGATCATCCAAAGCCCCATAATGTTCTTCTGGAATCGAAAGGTTTTCTCGAGGCTTCCTTCGTTGGAATAATTGTAAAGACGCGCCTTTTCGTCGGTATGCGCGCTCGAGGATTCGATGCCGAGGAGAGACCAAGTGCCGGAAGAAATGTAAGGCGCTTTGCCTCGGATGGGCGCGGCAAGCACGGCGCTCGCCGTGTCGTGCGTCGCAGGCAGGATGACCGTCGCGTCATAGCCGAGACGCTCTTTGATATCCTCTTTGAAGCCGCCCACGATGCTCCCCGGCGCCGAAAGTTCGCCAAAAAGGGCGGGGTCGAAGCCGAGGGAGGAGAGGATCCCTTCGTCCCAAAGATGGCTCTTTGCATTCACCATTCCCGTGGAGGTGGCGTTGGTGTATTCTTGCTTTTTCACGCCGGTCAAACGGTAATGGAAATAATCGGGAAGCATCAGAAAAGAGCGCGCTTTTTCGAGCTTTCCGCTTTTTTTATCGTCGAAAAGCTGATAAATCGTATTAAAGGGCTGATATTGTATCCCCGTCTTTTCATAGAGAGAGGAAAAGGGAATGATCGCATGCGCTTCTTTCGCTGCGATGCCGCCGCGTTTGTCGCGATAAGAAAAGACGTCGCCGATGCGCTCGCCCTTCTCGTCCAAAAGGGCGTAATCCACCGCCCAAGTGTCGATCCCGACATAGTCGGGACGGAGTCCCGCTTCATCGGCGCGTTTCAGTCCCGTAAGGATCTCTTCAAAGAGCGCGTCCGCGTCCCAAACGAGGCTTCCGTTCTTCTCTTTCGCGCCGTTGGGGAAGCGATAAACCTCTCGCATGACGAGGCGTCCCCCCTCGAGGGAAGCGACGATATGTCTGCCCGACGAGGCGCCGATATCCACGGCGAGATAACGGCTCATTCTTGATCCTCCCCGCAGGGGAAAAGGAGATCGAATTTCGTCAAGACCATTTGGGAGAAAAGGGAATTCGCCCAAGCGAACCAAGGACGCGTAAAGACGGTGTCGTCGTCTTTCTGCACGCCTTCATGCATATAGCCCGTGCCGCCTGTCGAGCGGACGAGCATGTCCACGATCTCCCGAATGCGCTTCGAGTCTTCCGAGGTCAGAGCTTCCGTGATGAGGGAAAGCGGCCAAACGTATCCTTCGGGGGTATGCGGACTGCCGATGCCGGAGATAGCCTTTCCTTCGAAGAAATAGGGATTTTTCTTGCTTAAAATGAAGTCACGGGTCTGCCGATAGACCTTTTCGTCCAGATAAGGATATTCGATATAGGGCAGGGAAAGCAGGTTCGGCAGGTTCGCGTCGTCCATAAGGTTGTAATGTCCGAGCCCGTCCGTTTCGAGGGCATAGATCGCTTTGCCCTCTCTCGTCGTCACGGCGCAAGCGTCGAGCGCGCGGCGGATCTCTTCCGAAAGGGAGAGACAGTCGGCGGCGCGTTTTTCGTCTCCGAGAAGGTCAAAGACCTTCTTGAGCTTGCAAAGCACAGATACGATAAACATATTCCCGGGGATATAATAGCCGTACGTGCAGCAGTCGTCACTCGGACGATAGCCGGACCAAACCAGCCCGTTTTCGAGGACTTTCCCGCCGCGTCCCACGAATTTCTCGTGTTTCGGCGGATATTCGCTGTCGTGATAATAATCCGAAAGCGCGGCGTGGCGTTGCTCGATCTTGAAGATGCGGATCGCCGTGTCGAAGCCCGCCTTGAAATCCCCTTCGAAGATCGTGATATCGCCCGTTTTCTCGAAATATTTACAAGCGAGGAAGAAGGGATAACAGAGGGAATCCAGCTCGAATTTCCGCTCCCAGACTTCGGGCAAGGGGAGAGGCAGATCGTTGATATGCCCATTGCCGTTCGCCGTGCGGTTGAATGCGTTGGCATAGGGGTCTTTCAAAATGAAAGAGATCTGTTTTTTGAAAAGTCCTTTGACGAGGCGGCGTACGCTCTCGCAGCGCTCTGCAAAGAAAAGATATTGCATCACCTGCGCGGCGGAGTCCCTGAGCCACATCGCGGGGATGTCTCCCGTCAGAAGGAAGACGCTGCCGTCTTCTTCGAAGAAAGCGGTCGTGCGGAGAGTATTGAAAAAGCATTGTTCGAAGACTCTTCTCGTCTCGTCGTCGGGGATCGCTCGGAGCTTGGGTAAAAGCGCCTCTTCGAGATCGCGGAAAGCTTCCTTATTCATCTCTGCGTCGAGGGAACTGAGTTTTTCGTTTTGTCCTTTCGTAATGTATTCTTTCATGGTCGCCTCACTCGGCGGAGATCGTGCTCCGCGCCAAGTATCATTGTAGCACACGCGCGAACGTGAGACAAGCAGATATTTTTCTCATTTCGCTTTTCGGCGTCTTCTAATATAAAAGAGGAGGGAGCTCCTCGGGAAATCGCTCCGATGATTTGCTTTTTGATATGTAAAATACATATAACAATTATTGTTGAAATTGTCGCATTTTTCTCCGCCGCAAGACGGTCGAATATTGCCGAAAAGATGGGGAAATACGGGCGTTTTCCGGCTTTTCATATGGTCAATAGCAGGTGACGAAACGGCTGTTTTTTCTTTGGATGCGAACCGCCATTTTATTCGTTTTATATATTATATATAGCCGAGTGCCGCGCGGCGAGTGAGGCATGTCGATATGGCTTGTGATCGGCGGGAAGAAAAAAAAGAAAAGTTTTTCCTCTCCTATGCATGATTTTTTAGACAAAAACAGTTGTAAATAACTCACGACAATGCTATAATCGTGATAAGGCGTGGAGAAAATACAGTTTCGTTCGCCGCGCCGTTCTTCAAAATAAAGAGGAGGATTCACATGAGAAACGCAATGACAAAACGCATCATCATAGTTGCAGTGATCGTCTGTCTCGTTGTGCTCACGTGCGCTCTCGCCGGCTGTTCCATCAAGAAAAAAGCGCTTGATGCGGTCGACGCCGAGAGTCTCACGTATGACGGGCAGTTGATCAGTTGGGATGCCGTCAAGCACGCCGCTTCTTATGAGGTCACCGTCAACGGTGCTTCATACACGGCGCAGGAGACGCAGTACGCCATCGAAGTCGCTGTGGACGCGAAGATCTCGGTGCTTGCAAAAGCGGACGAGGATAGCAAGTTCTACAGAGACGCCGAGGAAGCGACGACCGAGACCTTTACGGCGGTCGGACCCGTCACGGTGACCTTCGAAGACGGCGCTTTCAGATGGGCTGCGGTCTCGGGCATCACCAAGTACGTCTACGAGCAGAACGGCACGGAGTACCCCGGCTATACCGAGGCTTTGTCTCTCGCGCCCGTTTGCGAAGGCGACACCGATCAGGCGTCTCTCCGCGTCAAGCCGCTCGTGACGGAAGCCAAGCATTTCGGTGTCTGGTCGAATAAAAAGACAGTCACGATCTTGCAAGCGCCCACGAATATCCGTTATAACGACGCGTATGAGGGCGACGGCGTGATCCCCATGACGATGAGAGCGCTCATCACTTGGGACGAAGTGCCGAACGCCACGAAGTACTTGGTCGAGCTCGAAGGCAAGACGGAAGAGGTGGAAGTGCCGCAGTACGTTTATAAGCCTGCGGTGGCTCTCTTTGAGAGAGATAAGGATGGCTTCCCCACGGCGGGCGGCTATTATAACGAGAACGAGCATAAGTCCTTCTGGGTGAGGATCACGGCGATCGGCGATCCTTCGAAGGATATCGTTGATTCCGATCCGACGCACGAGTCCTTTACATATCTCGACCCCATCGCAAGAGTTCGCACGGCGGACGGCGGCATCGTTTGGGAAGAGAATCGTGACGCCACGGTCTATGAAGTCTATAAGAAATACAGAACGGCGGACGGCGTATGGCATGAGGAGATCGTCACCACGGAGAAGAATTCTCTCGGCGGCTTCGAGCCGGACATCGAGTACGACGTGATGGTCAAGCCGAGCCGTTATGAAGGCAAGTGCTTCTCCGAATGGACGATGGCGGATAACGGCGGAAGGGTGAAGTTCTTCAAAGCGCCCGTGCTCACCTGGAGCTCCAATGAGAGCGCGAAGAATATCGTCTGGTCGCCCATCGACGACGTTGCGAGCTATAGCGTTTATGTCTGTAAGGACGCAGAGCGTACTTCCAGCGCGAGACAGGAGATGAAAGATCTCGGTTATGACACCTTCACGGATACGATGTTCAATTGGACGACGACCGCGGCGGGCGAGTATTATTTCTATGTCAAGTCGAATGGCAAAGCGCCTTATTCCGACTCCGAATATTCCGAGCCCATCCGTATCGTCATCTTGCAGACCATCGACGCGGTGACTTTCGTGACGGAAGATGTCAAAGAGCCCGTCTTCGAGGATGGCAAGCAGCTTGTCTCGGGACGCGTCGCCGCGACGTATAATCTCCCGAAATACGCGGATGGCGTCGAAGTCACGTATAGCGACGTCGCCGTGAAGAATCTCGAGGTGAATACGACGCCGACCGGTAATGTCTATGCTTTCGCTTTCGACCTTGCTTATGAGATGGCGTCCGGCGCTGCCGAAGCTTCCAATACGAATTGGATCAGAGTGCAAGCCAAGAGCGATCTTGCGGATAAGCTCCTTATCGCGAAGAATTCCAAGAGAGGTAAGGCGGCTACGGTCACCGACGTGGAAGGAGATTTCGACACCGTTATCTTGAATGACACGGCGGACAATAAGTTCTTCCTCTATCAGCTTGCGTCTCCGAAGGTGCAGTCCTGCAATGCGGGCGTCATCACTTGGAGCGCCGTTGAGAATTCCAATGGTTACAGCTATGTGATCTATGACAGAGACGATAAATTCGTCAGGAATGGCTCCATCTTCGGCACGTCGACTTCCGATTTCGGCGGCTTGGAGGCGGGTCTTTATAAGTTTTATGTCGCGGCGAGAGGAAATGGCAATATTCAGGTTTCGAGCTTCTATTCCAGTCCTTATTATCTCTATAAGCTTGCCGCTCCGACGGGTCTTGCGATCACGGATAAATCCACGGACGGCTATACGCTGACTTGGGAGGCGGGCGTCATCGACACGACGGGTACGGACATCAGCTTTAAGGCTGTGCAGTACGCGGTGTCCCTCGGCAGCAGGACGGAGTCCGCGAATGCGAATACTTATCAAGTCAGACCCTCCGAGATCCTGATCTCCGGCACGACGGTCAAAGTGCGCGCCCTCGGCGGCGTCTTGCAGGCCGATGCGGATAAGGCGGCGGTGCTCTCCTCCGATCTCTCCGCGCAGATCATGCTTTATAAGCTTGAGACGCCGAAGACTCCGACGGTGACCGACGGTAAGATCACTTGGTCTTCCGTGGAGAATGCGGGCGCGTATTCCTTGAGCTATGGCTCTGAAGAAGTGGCGAAGCTTCCCGTTTCCGCCATCCCGAACGTTCAGAATTCCGCAGGACAGACCACCAAGGCGGATCCTTCCGTGACCATCCTTCCGAATGCGGATCCCATGGAGGTTTCCGTCGGCGAGATCGCTTTGGAGACTTTGTACGGCAAGACGAATAACGGCGTTAATGTCTATAGCTTCTCGGTCGTCGCGAAGCCGGATGACGCAGGTGAGAAGAATTATTCCGTCAATGCGGCGGGCACGGAGTATTGGTTCGAGTCCGACGAGAGCAATGCGATCTCCATCAGGATCATCAAGACGCCTGAGACCGCTTGCAATGAAGTGACGGGCGAGCTCACTTGGACGGGCGACACCAACGTTACGAATTACTGCGTCGTCGTGAGATATATCTCGAAAGACGGCACTGTGCGCTCGAATTCCTATATCTACGCGCAGAAAGAGCATAATTCTTTCAAGCCCTTCATTTACGGCGAAGAAGGAGATCAAATCGAGATGGAAGTCTATGGCCTTGGCGATAACGGCCTCACCTCCATTCGTTCCTTGAGCTCTACGTACCCCATTACCACCTTGACCAAGCACGCGGCTTTGAGCGCTGCGGATTTCGAGCCTGTCGAGTTCCTCCCCGGCAGAAACGTCGTGGTCATCAAGGTCAAGAGCAGCGTCGAGCTTCAGGCGAAGCAGTACGGCGTCAGCATCGGCGGCGTGGAGCATGTCTTCTCCGCGGCGGATATGAAGAACGGAAATGCGCAGATCAACGTGGACGTTTCCGGTGAGTACGAAGTCGTTGTACGCGCGCTCTCCGGCGACAGAGTGGATAGGACGCATTGGTATCTTGATTCCGATGAGTGCGTGGCGGCGACTTTCACCGTCTTGCCGCTCATCACGCGCTATGACGTGCGTTATATCAGAAAGGCGGACGGCACGACGGCGATCGAAGTGGATCCCGTGTCCGGCGCGACGGGATTTGACTATAAGCTCTATTATTACAATGCGGCGGATGTCGAAGGCACCACGCTGGAAGAGCTCCTGACGACGCTGACGCCGGCTATGGATAAGCAAGAGTCTGTCGCGAAAGATAAAGGCATCTTGATCCCCGTTTCGAGCGATAAGACCTATGTTGCGCTTCGCATCAAACCGTATGGTGATGAAGAAACGAATGTCTTTAATATCCTCGGATATCAAGACCATACCTTCACGATCGGCTGATAGGCGTGAATAGATGAGGTGAATAGTATGAAAAAAGTATTAAGTATTGTATTGATAGCAATGTTGCTGGTCTGCGCGGTCTGCTTGACCGCTTGCGACAGCAAGCTTCTGAAAGAAACCACGCTTACGGTGAAAGACGGCGTCTTGATGGTGGCGAACCCCATCGCGAATACGGTCTGCAAAGCCTTTGTGAACGGCGAAGAGCAGGACGTGGACGGGACGACCTATGAGATCGCCGTTCCCGATGACGCGGCTGAGAATCTTGACGTATCCGTCGAGGTCTATAACGAGAAGGGCAAGGAGATCGGCACGATCACCGGCTCCTTCAAGTGTCTGCCTGTCGTGACGGTCGTGGCGAAGGACGGTTATTATGATTGGTCTGAGTCCGATGCCTCCCTCAAGGCGGCTTATCCCGATGATACCATTCGTTATTTCGTTTGGATCAATAAGGAAAAGATCGATACCGACGAGTCGAGTTATCCCGCGCCGACGGGCATCAGCCGTCTTCGCGTGAGACCTTATCTCGTCGGCTCGAAGGACGTCTTCGGCAAGTACAGTGAGGAAGTCTCCTTTACGATGCTTGCCACGCCGCCCCAGCCTCTTTATGACGGCACGTATCTTACTTGGGCTCCCGTCTCCTTCGAGGAGATGGCTCCCACGTATAACGTAAAGCTTACGACGTATGCGGCGGACGGATCGCCCGAAGAGCATGCGGCGGTGACGGTGCATGTCAATGCGCTGAATCTTGAGCAGACCTATCCCGATGTCTTTGAGGACGCCGCCAAGAGAGCCCGTATGAGCATCTCCATCCAAGCCGCTTCCTCCGATGAGAATCTTTATCAGAGCAGCCGTTATTCCGACCCGAAAGTGGTCTCCCATCTCGATGCGGTGGAAGGCGTCCGCTTTAACGGAGATTGCGTCGAATGGAGGGCGAATGAAGTGGCAGATTCCTATTACGTCCTCGTGGAGGGCGGATCGGGCTCCGACGTGGAGGAGCATCTCGTCGAAGAAGGCACCTCTTATAAGTTCGGCATTGTGGCGAACCATCAGATCGTGGTCAGAGTCAAGCCGAATGTGAAAGGCGCCGCGGTCTATACGAATTGGTCCGCGCGTATCTCCGCAAATTACCTTACTGCCAAGACCTTGAAATTCGATAACGGTCTCTTCTATTGGGATTACGTTCCGGAGGGTGACGGCTTCCGCTTCACCGTCGAGAAGCTCAATGCGAATAATGAGATCGTCGAGACCATCGAACAGGATCTTGCGAAGGACGTCCTTTGCGCTTCCTATCCTTTTGAAGAGGAAGGGAATTATAACGTTTATCTCACCACCCTCGCCGGGGTGAATACGGATGGAAAGTCGGCGTACGTGAATAGCGTCCCGTCGGATGCGGTCCACGTTACGAGACTGCCCTCGCCCCGTCATTTCTATCTCTCCGAGGAGCTCACCGCCACCGACCTTGAGAATCAAGCGAACGGCGCTTATGCTTTGAAGATCGCCTTCGACACCATCGGCGGCAATGACTCCTATTACCAGCTCCTTTTGGACGGCACGACGATCAGCAGCGGCACGACCGATCGCGAATTCACCTTTGTGACGCCTTCTTCGACCGCGAAAAAGACTTTCACGTTGCAGGTGCGTTCGATGAGCTTTAATGAGAATTCCATCATCAACGGTCAGCTCACTTTGAGCTCGCTTGCTCCGATGACGGTCAAGCTCTGCAAGCTCGCCACGCCGAAGGATCTCGCCATCGACGACGACAGCAATCTGGTCTGGACGGACGAGAACGTTTGGGACTATGAGAATCTTATGGAGGAGCATGAGAAGCAATACACTTTGTATGCGAATGGCGCCATCGACGACGTCTTCAGCACAGCGGCTTCTCCGCTCGCTCGTTTCAGCAACGGCGACTATTTGGCGAGAGTGAGCGCGCGCGGCGTCCTTTACAGAGGCTCCGCAAAGTCCTTCACCGTCCAAGCAGGCGTGGGTGACGGCGAGCTCGTTCCCGAGGACGGCGTCGTCATCAGCTCGGATTTCTCGAACATTTATTATCTCAGTAAGCTCAAGACCCCCGAGAACGTCCGCATCATCGACGGCGGCACGGTGCTGACTTGGGACGCCACGTACGGCGCGGTCGGATATAAGATCACGGTGAATAGAGCGGGCGGCGCAGGCACGGAGGTCTTCCAGCTGACGCCGAAGGGCTCGACGGACGACATCGTGAAAGGAAATTCCGTCAAGCTCGAAGGTCTCACCTATAAGACGGACGGCTCCGCTTTCTCCCTCACCGAGGAAGGCTGTGTCTTCTATATCTATGCCATCGGTAATCACGGGAAAAATCTCGAAAACGGCGAGCCCATCACGATGGACTCCGGCGCTACGCCGACGCAGCCGCTCTTCAAGCTTGCGCCTCCGACCCACCTCATCGTGGAAGGCAGCTCCTTGAAATGGACGATGCCCGAATATAAGATCAACGTGACGGATTTCGAGGTCTATGACAGAAATATCTTGATCGGCGTCGTGACGGGACAGAGCTTTGACCTCTCTTCCGTGGGCGTCGGCGCACATTTCTTCAACGTGCGTTCCGTGGGCGATAACGAGACCTATTTCACCTCCGACTCCGCGATCCTGGAGAAAGGCGAGGTGGTGGCAGGTTATGAGTGGACGCGTATTGTGAAGCTTCCGACCATCGACGCCGCTTGGCAGACCTATGGCAGCACCTATAGATGGCAGCCTGTGTCTTACACGCCGTATGATCGTAGCGGAAATGCGGGCGAGCCGCGCGTGGCGAGCTCTTACGAGATCTCCGTCTCTCTCGCAAAGAAATATACCTATGGAGAGAAGAGCAAGGAAAATACGGAAGGATATGAATACAACGCCGAGGACGGATATTATTATTTGGATCCGAAGTTCACGGATGAATATCCTTATCCCATCGTGACCGTCGTCTGTAAAGGCGATAATGAGAAGACGATGGATTCCGATACTTACGTCTATTATCAGCCGACGAAGACGAATGACGTGCCCGCGCTGAAAAATCCGAGCAAGCCGCTGATCGGCTTCTTCATGGACGGCGGAAAAGTCGCCTTGGAAGTGAATTCGCAGAATAGAGGCAATGGCTTTATCCTCGATCTCGGCGACGGCATCATGCGCTATATCGACGGCAATACCTATGTCTTTGCGGAGGGTGAGGTCGGCACGAAGACCATCTCCGTCGCGCATCACGGTGATTACTTCGATGACTACGGCACGTACGTTTATTCTTCCGCTTTCCAAAATGCCGGAACGGTCAAGTTCCTCGGCGAGGTCAATGATAATGATATTACGATCCAAAAGTCTTACGGAAATGATATCGACGTTTCTTGGAATCGGATCGCGGATGCGACGTACAGGATGTATTACGAGGTCTTGGAATTCGGTGGCGATCTTATCGGCGTCGGTGTGAGACAGGAGGAGATCACGTCCGAGAATGCCATCATCAAATATAAGGATGCGGCTGCGGAGGAAGATGACATCTTGAATGACATCTATGATATCGTCGCGACGTATAAGAGAGACGTGAAGAATTATAACGGCGACATCATGATCAAGGTCTATATCTTGGCGGTCGGAAATCAGTCGGATACCTTCTCTTCCACGCAGTATATCACCAAGATCTATGATCCGGGTATTTCCGCAAGCACGATCTCCGCTGCGGCAGCCGAATAAGTCTCGGAGCGTAAAAATCAGGAACGGGGGCAAGACCTGCCCCCTCAGTAAATAACGATGAAAAAGAAAAAACTGACAAGAATTATTTTGCTCGCCATAGTGATCTGCCTTGCAGTGGCAGTCACTATGGCGCTTGCCGCTTGCGGCGGGAAGAATAAGCCGGGTGAGTCGTCGGGAGGAGGAGATACTTCTTCCGACACGCCCGTTTATTCTCTCTCATCGAGGACGTCGGAGCGGCTCTTGGTATTCTCTTGGGAGAATATCCCGTATCGTCAGCTACGGCTTTATGATAAGCGGCAGAATGACGTGATCTCCGTAGAAGCGGGGATGTCTTACGTGACGCTTCCTTTCACGGAGACTTGTGAATATAATTTGGAATATTATGAGGGCGGAGAATGGAAAGTGCTCCAGCCCATTGCTTTTTATAAATTAAATGATATCGCGCGCGCGTCCGTGGCGGCTTCCATCACGAAAGACGGGCTTGTCACGCTCAGCTGGGAGCAGACGGATAACGCCAAGAATCCGCAATATGAGATCGCATTGCAGGTGGATGGCGCGGAGTCTTTTGTCTCGGTCTCCGGCGCTTCTATGACTTATGATTTCGAGGCGGGCAAGCTTTATAAAGTACGCATTCGCGAGACCGTGCCTCTTTCTTATGAGGACGGCAAGCTGAATGTGGCGTATTCTTATTGGAGCGACCCCATTGATTTTTGCAAGCTCGGCTCCGTAGGGCAGATCGAGTATGACGATAAGGAGGAAAGCATCCTCATCTCGAAAGTGGCGAATTCTTTCGGTTATGTCGTCACGGCGTATTACGGGAATGAGCTCAGCAGACCCGCCGTACGCACCACCCCCAAAGAGACGCCCGGCGGCGGGCAGGGAAAAGTGAAGCTTGCTTTCCCGGAGATCTCGCAGCTTGACAGCGCTTTCAATCTGCGCGTGGAGCCGATGGGGACGGATAACGTCGTGGATCCCGACGGCAGGCTTTATATCGCGCCCGCAGACGTCGCGGAAGTGAATGTCAAGATGAATGCTCCCATTACGGGGCTTGACGTGACGGGAGGCGCCGTCACTTGGAATAATATCGAGAATTGTTCCTATTATTTGCGTGGGACAACGGACGGCACGCCTTGGTCGGATCGCGTGGATTTCACCTCCGAGCCGATGGTGCTTTATGAAGAAGGGAGCAATCTCAGAGCGGATACGATGGTGGATCTTTACGTGAAGCCGATCTATCAAACCAAAAATACGTTCAGCCGTTGGGCGAGCATCACGGGGCTTTATGTATTGGACGCTCCCGTCGTTTCGGTGAATTCGAATGTCGGGGTCAATGTCTCGTGGTCGCATCTCGGCGGCGATACCGTCTATACGGTGAGGCAGGAGAAAGACGGAAAGGCGGAGTTCAAGAGCGTGGACAGCAAGGTCTTGTATGTCCTCGGTACGGAGCAAAATCCGCTCTCTTCCGGCACGTATCGCATCTCGGTCACGGGCAATGACATGAAGAATTACGGCTCTACGATCGTTTGCGACGGCGAGACGACGAGAAAGAAGGGGTGCTTGGGAAAATATTCCGAGACCAAGACGATCTTGAAGCTGCAAAAGCCCTCTTATCGCATCCGCCACGTGCAAGGCGGCGCGCAGTATAATGATCGCGACCGCATCGAGATCGAGATCATTTCGGACGGCAGTTATTCTCATAGCTGTACGTTGGGGAATGACATCCTCCCGTACGTCGGAAATAAATACGTTTTGGAGAATTCTTCCGCCATCCAGTCTCGCGTCACCACCATCGCCCTCCGCGCGGAGGACAGCTTGATGAACGGCGACTTCCTTGCCGTGCCGAGCGATAAGGTCCTCGTGCAGATCCATAAGGCGGAGAATTTCAGTGTCTCGCAGAATCCTCTCACCGTCACGTCGGGGAGCGTTGCTTGGAAGCAGCCCTCGAATACTTATCAATACAGCGTGGTCTTCTCCAAAGGGACGTCGACGACGCCCACGGATTACGTGAAGACGATCCTCACGAATGAGGCGCATGCTTATGAGTACGACGCTTTCTTGTCGAATGGGAGCCTCCTTGCGGGCGGCTATACCTTCAAGGTGGCGTATAGTTACGGTTATTCCGTTTCGGACCTCGAAGTCATGATCGACGATGAGGACGCGGAAGAGGAGATGGAGTCCGATACGGAGCTTTATCTCGACGGCGAATACGCCTCGCTGACCTTCTATAAGAATGCGACGCCGAACATCCGCGAATATTCTTCGAATGGAAGGCTCTCGCTTGGCGTGGGCGCAGACGGAGAGCGGCTTTCTTGCAGTTACTCGCTTTCGACGGGGACGGAGCTCCTTCTTGACAAGAGCGACACCTTTATCAATCTGAAGAGTAATCTCGCAAGTTACAGCGCGGGGGAGAACGTCGTGCATATCGTGAATGCGGCGATGCAGACCGGCTATTCCGCCACGATCGCTTCCGATCCCGCGATTTATCGCGTGACCCGTCTTGCGGCGCCCGAGCTCGAGATCAAGGATAGTTACTTGCATGTGAAAAAGAGCGTCGACGGCGCGACGAGATATAAGATCGAAGTCAGCGGTTCTTCGACCTATTTCTCTGCCTTGCAATATGCTTTGAATAATACGATCGCAAAGCTCGCGGAAGCGGGCACGCATACCTTGACGGTGACGGCGAATTGCGAAGATACGACGATCCCCGTCTTTGATTCCGCCTCGGCGGTCATCACCGTCGTCCGCTTGAAGAAGCCGACGCTCGCTTATGCTTCGCAGGTGATCTCGATGAGTGACTACGGTTACGCCGCAGGTCCCGCAGGCGTCGCGCTTGCTCTTTACAAAAAGACGGATAACGATCCCGCGGAAGCAGAGTACGCTTTGGATGAGAGCTATGTCCTTGCCGCGAATCAGTCGCGCTCGCTCGATCTTTCCGATAAGACCGCGCAGTACGCTTTGGACGGCGGCGCGGGGCGGCGCGTCTTGGATCTCGCCGCGGCGGGATATTACAAGCTGGTCTTCCGCGCGCTCGGCGACGGCGAAAATACGCTTGATTCCACGGACGTCTCCACGATGATCGTGCGTAGGCAGGCGACGCCCGAGCTTTCCTTCAGGAAGCCGACGGCAGATGCCTTCGTGGATCTCTCTTTCAGCAAAGCGTTTACGGATAAATATACGTATTCGCTTGACGGCGCCGTGCTTTCGAGAGAGGGTTCGACTGCGACCGACCTTACTTACGCCGTTCCGAGCGCTTCGCTCGCCTCGGGTACGCATGCTTTCTCGGCGTATCTCAATAACGATGACGACGGCGACGGTGTGAAATACGATGGGCAGTACATCCCGTATCTCCCCTCGGCGGAGCAGACCGTGCGCTTCTATAAGCTCGTGGCGCCGACGATAACGATGAATGATTCTTTCGCGCTTTGTTGGAGCGTGGATGACGCTGCGAACAGTGACAAATACGAGAACTATTCTTATATAAATAAGATCCCGCACGCGAGCGACCGCTCCGACGTGACGAGCGCGACGAGCCTTTCCGCCGCTTATTTAGCCGAGCTTGCTTCGGGAGAGCAAGGCGAATGTACGATCTATGCGGTGGGCACTGCGGAGAAGCTTACGCTGGATTCCGATAAGACGGTCCGCACGTACGTCCGTTCGGTGACGCCGACGGCTTTGACCTTCGTATCGGCGAAAGGGGATGTCACGGACAGCTCCAAGCTGACTTGGGCGCATAACGACTTGACGAACGGCGTATATCGCTATGCCTTTAATGCGGCGATCGGCGGCGTGCATTCGGTCAGAGAGGCGGCTTTCGATCCCATGCTTGCGGCAGGCACGTATGTGATCAGCGTCTCCGAGCTCGGGGATCCCGCGGCGTTCCGTCTGCCTTCCGTTCCTTCCGAGTCCGTCACCGTCACGAAGCTTGCGACGGTCTCGAATATCGTGAAGAATAAAGATGAGTCTCTCAGTTGGAGCGAAGTGAGTTCTGCGGTGACGTATATCATTACGGCAGGCGACGCTTATAAAGCGGACACGGCGGATCCTTCTTATAATTGGAAGGCTTTGCAAGCGGGTGCTTATACCTTGCGTGTCATTGCTCGAAATGAGGATGGGAATTATCTCGATTCCGTTCCTTCCGAAGCGATCTCCGTCGTGAAGCTCGCTACGCCCGCCCTGACCTTGGGCGCTTCCTTGTCTTGGACTGCAGTCCCCTCCGCATTCTCTTATGAGGTGAAGATCGATTCGCAGACCGCGGGGATCTCCGAGCGAGAGTATTCTCTCGCGGGCGTCGCGGTGGGAACGCATCCCGTCTCCGTGAAAGCGGTGGGCGGCGTGTCCGGCGGCACGGTGTATCTTGATTCCGAGAAGGCTTCCTTTAATCTTACCGTAGCGAAGCTCGAGAAGCCGACGGGGCTTGCCTTGGATGCGGAAAAGATGCTTCGTTGGAATGATGTCTCGAATGCCTTCGGGTATGCCGTGACGATGAATGACGAATCGCAAGGAAACGCAACGTCGTTCGACGTTTCCGGACTGGACGTCGGAGAATATAATATCTCGGTCAAGGCGCTCGGCGGCGTATCGGGATATACCCTTTATCGCGATTCCGATGCTTCCGCTGAGTTTGAATTAGACGTTGTGAAGCTTGACAAGCCTTCGCTTTCACAGAGCGGGACGACCGTCACTTGGACGCCTGTTCCGCATGCGAGCGGTTATAAAGCCAAGGCGGATAACAATGCTTTCCGCTCCGCAGACAGCTTCGACGCGTCCAAGCTCGGCGAGGGGGATCACGTGATCTATGTCAAAGCCATCGGCAGCGTGGATGCGAATACGATCTATCTCGATTCCGATGCCGAGACTTTCGCCATACGCGTGGAGACGCTCTCCGCGCCTTCCTTGGAAAAGGCGAGCGGGAGCGTCACGTGGGCGTCCGTCGAGCATGCTTCGGGGTATAAAGCGTCCGTCGACGGCGGGGATGAATTCCTCACGACGATCGGCATCTCCGATGAAACCAAGGCAGGGAAGCATACGGTCTCGGTCAAAGCGATCGGTGGCGTTTTCGAGCATTTGATTTATCTTGATTCCGCGTTTGCGACGTTGGAATACATTGTGGAAGAAGTTGTGGAATAAGGAGACAGACGATGAAAAGAAATGGCATGAAACTTTCCTTACTGATGATTTTTGCGGTGGCGGCGATGCTTATTCTCTCTTGCCTCTTTGTCGCGTGCGGCGGCAAGGAACAGCCCGAGGTGAATAATAATGAGCCCTCCGGTGAAGACGTCACGCCCAAGTCGACGACGAAAGTCATCATCACGATCGATGGTGCGGACACTGAAAAGCAGTATACGCTCGAATACGGGCAGAGCTTGACGCTGCGCAAGTACGATCTCTCGCATTATGATTTCGATTATTACACTTTCACGGCGCCGAACGGAAAAGATTATACGTCCGAGCAGGACGGTCAGCTTTGGAAGTCCGCGGACGATGACCGCGCGAAGCTTTTGAACTGGAATTGGGAAGTGTCCACCGTTCGTATCGCCGCGCATTTCACGCCGAAGGAATATACGATCAAAGTGTACGGGAAGCCGAAGGACGAGGAATACGAATATACGAATATTCTTTTGGACAAGATCGCTTACGGCGAGCATTTCCCCGACGGCTTTATCCGCGACGTCACCGCCAAGAGGAATAAAGATTCCGGTTATGAATTCACCGGCATCACCTCCAGAAACCGCATCAGCGACGCGGATGCTTTCGTCTCCTCTGCCGTTGAGGTCTTGAATGATAAAGATTATCTCTTGGATGACAGGACGGGCGTTTGCAAGCTGTTCTTTAACTATGAAAGAGGAAGCTATACTTTGGCTTTTATGGATTATAACTATAATAACAATCGTTATTCCACTTTGGGCGGCAGCTCGGAGTGCAGCGTGAAATACGGGGAGGAGGTCTGCCTGTCGGATCTGATCCATCAGATCTCCGTCATAAATGAGGCGGATGTCAAGCGTTACGGGAAATACGTTCATATCGGCTGGAATCGCAAGTCGCCCACGGTGGGGACTTTTGTTGCGGACACTTTGGATTACACCTTGAGCGCGACCTTCAGCTTCGATGATTCGGATGTGAATCGCGTGGAATTATACGCCATTTGGGCGCCGCTTCCGAGCGCGGATGATCTCGTGCTCAGCTTGGAAGGATTGCAAGCTACGGTGACGGGCGTGGATGAGACAAAAGATCGCGTGGAGTATTTTTATTCCACAAGCGAAGCGGGCGGAAGACGTTCCTTGCGTAACGGCGATCTCTCGACGCTCCCGACGAATACGACTTATACCGTTTCCGTGGACGTTTATCGTTATTACACCGAAGAAAACGTGGAGGCAAGGCTGGAGAACGCCGCTTCGAAGATGGTAAAATCGGTGGAAGCGCCGACCCTCTCTCTTGCGAATGACAAGCTCTCGGCAAGCGGCGCGGAAGCGCTCTCCGACGTCAAGATCATTTTGGACGGAAAGGAGCTTGGCTTGCTTTCCGATCTGGATGAATATTTCCTGCGGGGCGCGAAGAGCGGCGCCCATAGCGCGCGCGCTTATTATGCGTATACGACAGGCGAGGTCGAATGCCGCTCCGCGCTCGGCGATCCTCTTGATTTCACCGTGCGCACGGGTAGCGCAAAGATCGAGATCAAGGATTCCAAGATATTCTTAAGTCTCACCGTGGATCCCACGCCCGTCGGCACCGAGCAATGGAATGCGAGCGCCGTCGTCAAAAAGAATATGGAAGGGACGGAGAACGGTGAAGTCATAACCGAGTTCGGCGAATTTACCAATTTAAATTACAGCGGTTCCGCAAATTTAGGAAAGAGCGACCTTCTTTCAGACGGCGGATACATCATCTGCGAAGTTCTTTTGATCGGAGATAACGCGACGATGGTGTCCAAGTCTTGTTATGCGAAGATCCGTTTGAAGGATGGCATGTTTTGGGTGACGGAAGAGGACGAAACCGGCGCGCGTGTCGAGAGAAGTTTGAATTAAGAGGGAGGACAGATATATATGCCCGAGAACGAGAAGAAAAGCAAAAAATTAGACGTATCCTTGGTCTTTGAAGGGAAAGACGCTTATATAACGGAAGAAAAAGCGGATAAGATCGGAGGCGCCCTAAATAAGCTCGACGATGATAAAAAAGAGCTTATGATGATCGATCGCTATAACGATCTCGTGCTGGATAAAGGCACGTTCTCGCCTTTCTCTTATCAGAAAAGAGCGGTAAAAGATTTCGTATATGAATTCGAGCGCAAAGGCATCCTGTCCGACCAAGTCGGTATGGGTAAGACCATCGAAGCCGGCATGATCATCAGCGAGCTTGCTTGTAGGCACGAATTGAAGTCCCTTTTGATCTTGGTGCCGAGCGCGAAGATGGTGTATAAATGGGAAAAAGAGCTTTCGGACAAGTTCGGCATGCGTAATTATTACGAGGACGTCTCTTTCAGCGGGAAGATGACGAAGCAAGCGTCTTTCCCCAAGATCGTCGTCGTCAATGACGAAGAGGATCTGAACGCCTTGCTTTTCGACGCCTCGGATAAATTGGAGCAGGAAGGCGTGGATATTTTCCCCGCAAGCGCGAATGGAGAAGACTGTACGTTCGACGGCATGGTGCAGGCGGCTTTCGAGAAGAAAGAGATCTTGAATATCATCGAGAACGTGCGCAGAGCGCATGGTCGCAGCGTGATGAGCGAGAAGACACTCATCGCCTTTTACAAAGAGCTTATTCCGCAGCTTGTGAAAGCCATTTGCACGGATCTCGCCACGAATAAGAGATGGCCGCGCACGCGTGACGGGAAGCCTTATCCCGCGCTCCCGCTTTATTCGGAATATGAAGATTGGCTGAAGAAGCATCCCATCGACGAGAACGGCGTTTACACCTTGATCGCGGATTATTACTCCAAGACGGAGAAAGTGGATCTCGTGACGAAATGTACGGGCATTCAGCTCCTGAAAAACAGCATCTTGTCTCAATTCAATTTCTGCAAAGCCAAGTACGGTGAAGAAGTCAAGAAGAGGATCAAGAAGAAGGTGGAAGACGAGAGGCTTTCCACGACGGAAAAACGTATCATGATCGCCTCCATCGCGCAGAAGATCCGCGAGACTTTCTCCGTGATGATCGTCGGCAATGAGAAGAAGGACGGCGCTTTCTGGCTCGGCAGGGCGTTATTCGATTACAGCGATCCCGCCTTGCAGTATCTTTACGGAGATTTCGCGGAGAAATACTCTTATTTCGACCTTTTGACGGACATGCATTTCTCGACGTTGATCGTGGACGAAGTGCATAATTACATCGAAGTGGTGAGCAAGAACCCCGGTGATTATCGCGCGGATCACAGCACGTGTGAGAAAAATCATCTCTTCCCCCTCTTCGATAAAGACGGCACGAGCGGCGTGAAGGATAAATATCTCGTCAAGCGCAGTTGCCTTTATGCGAAGCTCCTGACCCTCGCCAATCACGCAAAGCAAAAGATGTTCATGACGGCGACGCCGATCAAGTCGGATATGATCGACTTTTATCTTTTGAATCTCCTCCGCGGCGGAGATTCGCATCTCGATTTCGATCTCGATAAGGTCACGGGGGCGAAGAAGGGCGCGCAGTTCTTGGACTATAATAAGCTCGCCGAAAATGCCGAGTCCATTATGACGATGGTCGTCGCGCAGATCGAGAGCATCATCAAGAATCGGTCCGCCATCGAAGAAAGGATGAAAGGGGATCCCCTTATGCAGAATAAAGTCCATTCGATGGAAAAGCTCGAGGCGGAGACTTTCAATTATATCACGCGTAAAGATCTCGTCTGTTATCTGATCAGCGAGATGAGATATTATTTCATCAACAGCGCGGCTTGGAAAAAGATCATCGGGTATGTCGGCGATCCTCTCGCCATCAAGAGAATGCGCGATATCGCCGAGGATCTTATTTTCTATAAAGTCAATCATTTCGACGAGACTTGGTCCTCCGTGATCGAAAAATATCAAGCGGAGTACAATAAGAGCGTGGACAGCGACACCGTAAGTGCCTTGATGAGCATTCTCGATAATAATACCATCGCGATCCTCGTTTACGATTATTTGAATGCGGATAGGAAGGATTTCGAGTCCCGTTTCGTGGATCGAAATAATAAGCCGATCAAGACCATTCAGGAGCTCGTGAATTCCGAAGAGGGTCTCAGCGCTTGGCGTTATCGTTACGGTAAGCTCGGCATCCGTACCACCCGCCACCAGACGGATAATATCTCCGAGCCTTGGCTCAAGCTCTTGAAACCGGAGAAGCAGGCGGAGTACGGCGTGGAAAATATGCCGGTTTGGAGCCGCAGAAACGGCGTCGTCATCAATATCTGCCGCCGTGACCGTTATTTCGATTACGTAGCGCGCGTGAATATGAATAATCTCGTGCGTGTCCTGTCGGAAGGAGACGCCACCGTCCAGAAGACAAAGCTCCGCGAGAAATCGGATATGGAGGCTTTGGCGGAAGAGAAAGCCGTCGAATGGTCCGCAAGGATCAAGAGCGCGCAAAAGAAGATCGAGAGCATCGAGAAGGAATATAATTCCGACGAGGCGAATATCGAGCTTCAGGATAAGAAACAGCAGGCGATCCGCGCTTATAAAGAAGAGATCGCGAATTACGTCTATAAAGAAGTCATCGACGACGGGATGGCGGGATTGTACAGCTATGTGAATAAGAGACAGAGCGGCTTGCCGGATTATTTCCTCAGCCGTATGCATATGCTCATCAATCTTTTCGATCCGGACGGGATGGAAGGCGTAAAGATCAAGAGGAAGAAAGGCACGTATAAGATCTTGGTCTTCACGAAGGACGAGATCAATGACCTCCTCTATGAGAAGCTCCTCGAGGAACGCGCTACCGCGGAAAAAGAGAAGAACGCTCATAAAGAGGAAGAATATAAGCATAAGTACGGACATAAGCCCTATACTTGGCCGGGCTGGACCATTTCGCATGATGTCAAGGACCTCAAGAATGAAGGCGACGTCTTGGTCGTCGTTCCCGCCGGAAAGTACGAAGAAGGCGTGGACTTGCAGATGGCGACACACCTTGTGAATTTCGACATCTTGCACAGTCCTTTGGCGATGGAGCAGCGTATCGGACGTATCGACCGTGTCAAGCAAGACAACGCTTTGGACCGCGATATCTATATCTACGCTTTCACGCCGCTCAATGACTGGAGCGGATTCTCCACCTCCTTCCTTGCGAACGGCTTGCATCTCTTTAATCGTTGGAACGGTGATACGACGGGTATCGTCTCTTTCCCCGTGGCGGAGAAGGAAAATCTTTCCTCTTTCGATTCCATCGTCTCCGAGCTCGAGTCGGCGTATAAGATCATTTCGGATCATGCGGAAGGCGAAGGCGTCGCGCAGTTCTATGATTTCGTCAAGGCGAAGCTGAAGAGCATCGGCAAGAAGGACGAAAAAGAGCTCAAGACCCTCCTCAACGAAACGATTCGCAAAGAGATGGAGAGCTCCCTCCATTTCCGTTACGTGACGGAAAACGGGCAGGAGAAATACGACCGTTGCATTTATCAAAAAGGCGACGCGCCGAAGGAGAACGGCGTGGTTTGGTACACGCTCGAAAAGCATATCGAGAATCAAGCGAGAACGCTTTCTCAGAA
Organism: Clostridia bacterium; assembly: GCA_017961365.1. Taxonomy (GTDB): domain Bacteria; phylum Bacillota; class Clostridia; order Christensenellales; family CAG-1252; genus CAG-1252. The sequence continues at coordinate 3,287 of JAGCXI010000034.1, read as the reverse complement.
ATTGCAGAATATTTTCAAGGATATGGCGTCCAGCCTGATCTGGGAGATCCCCGCGGATAAGAAAGCCTCGTTCAAGGGCGGATCGGATGCGAAAAAGGATTATTGTCTGAAGCTCATCTTCGACGACTTAAAGGATCCGTCGGACCCCTTCGTCTATCAATCTTATGAAAAGCTCAGTAATTTGAGCGTCATCGAGAATGATCTTCGCTTCCTTTATTATCAGCATTTCTTCCTTGACATCGCAGGCTATGTCTTGAATTTCTTTAAGAATAAGAAAGATGCGAAGACGAATGAGGTCATTTCCACGATCTCGGATCGTCTTCACACGGCAAATACCACCGCCTTCTTCGAGCAGGAGGACGACGACGACAGCTTGAAGCTTTTGTATAACGCCATTCGCGCGTATATGAGCGGCGAGATGCTCAAGAAGGAAGTCCGTCGGGCGCATGGTCCTGCGGTCATCGAGAGTGACGAAAGCGCGAAGTCGGAAGCCGCGGATTATTTGGAGGTTTTGACCAAAGAGCAAAAGACGGCGATCGCGGACTTCCTCTCCGAAACGACGGCGTGGAGCACGTCGGAGGACGTGACGCTCAGCGAGCCCTCCATCTTCAGCATTTACAATGATATCGTGAATAAATATCTTTATCATTTATTGGCGATCTATATCCATCTTTGCAAGCAAGTCCAGATGCGTCTCAATAATATGGCGAGGATCATCGAGGACGGCGCCGTGGAAGAGCTTACGGCTGCCATCAAAGATGATATTTCCGAGTTTGTTTCGGCTTGCGGCGTAGAATAATGAGGTGAGAAAATGGAAGAGAACGGAGTTGTACAGTTAGCCACGTTGTTGGCGGAAGAACATGTATTGGAGATCATCGAGAGACCGGATCCGAGAAATGACCGCGTCTTGAAGATCCGTTTGAATAATGAGGAGTACTTGGTCGTCGATCTTGAAGATAAAGGCGCCGAGAATCCCGAGAAGAGCAATGTCGTGGATCTGAAGACGCATTACAATATGGCGTTTTTGGAGAGTATCAACGACAGCGAGCTCCCCTTGATCACGCAGGCGCAGAATAAGGAGCTGCTCCTAAGCGCCGCATATAAGCTTTTGCGTTATCTCCCTTTGACTTGTAAGGAGGATCCGGAAGAGATCAAGCTCAGCGAAGTGCAGAGCGAGATCAAGAGCATGTGCGCTGCTTGGATCGATCAGAATGCCACCGTCGCGGGAAGGCTGGATCCCGAAGAGAATCCCGATTGCTATGAAGAAGTCTTCGATTGCAGGGCGAAATACGATAACGGAAGAGAGCAGGCTTTCCCCTTGGCTTTCCGTTTCCAGAGATCCGCACATCGTGATTTCAAGGATCCGGAGTCCGAAGGGGAGATCGTCAGCGAAGCCATCGCCGTGGATATCCGCGAGGCGAGCAAGGATGATAAGGCCATCGAAGCCAATGCGCGTTTCAAGAAATGGTTGACGGCGCATGCCTCGAAAGAGGGGATCGGACCTTTGCTCGAGCTTCGTGAGAAAAACCGCGTGCGCAGGCATATGGTCGAGATGTTGGATCTCAAGCTGAATAAGCAGTCCTTCTTCGAGAATAGCGAGCAGATCTTCGGCGTCTTGAGAGTAAAGGCGGAAGCCTCGAAGTATTACAGGATACAGAAATATCCCGCAAGGTTCGATGCGAGGATCAAGCCGGACACTTGCAATCTTCTCAGCATTAAGAAGAATTTCGATAATACCGACGGCGCGGCGTATTTTGTCTATGAGCCGGCGCTGATCTCCACGGAGAATATCTTGAAATGCCCCACGCCTTCTTGCGGAAGGTATAAATACGGCAAGAGGGATATGGAGCTTTTCGCAGATCCGAACTGGAGAAAAGAGTATCGGGCGATCGGGCAGAGCCGCGACGACAAGCCGGGATACCGTTATGCGGTGGGCTGCCGCGCTTGTATGTCGGAGGAATGCCCCTTCTGCGGACAGCGTTTCTATCCTTATTCCAAGATCGAGGAGCTCTCCGCCTTCTATGGTTATTCTGTCCTTCCCAAGAAAGAATTCTTGCATAAGTGGGACGATACGAGCGACGCGGGCGTGCTCGGCAGACTGAAGTCCGGAGAGGACCGGATGTCTGATTATTGCGCCTGCCAAGAGGGTGTCTATTGGTTCTATGACGAGGCGTTCAAAGAGGATAGCGGCAAGGAGAATGCACGCGTCCTTCGCAACCGCGATATGGTCTTTATCAATCATAAGACGAAAGAGGTCGTGGCGGCTTATTCTCCGCTTTCGTATGCGACCCAAAAGAAGGATTTCCTTTCCACCTATCAAAAGAGCGGGGAAGAGGGCGTGAGAGCCGCAGAGAACGAGACGGCTTCCGCTTGCATCTCCGTCTTCTTCAGCGACTATTTGGAGAAGAATGTAAAGAAGGCGCCCACGTTGCAAGCGCTCAAAGAGAAGAAAAAGGCGCTCGCGGAGAGTTGGACGCTCTCGATGAACGATCCTTTCGACACTTTCCTGATCGAGGCGTATTGCGCGGAGAAAGGGATCGAGAAAGATCCTTTCCTCGTGACGCTTGGGGAAGAAAGGAAAAAGCAGCTGCAGGATGATAGGGCGAGCACGCCCAATTTGGATGCGCTGCGTGACTTCGGCGTCAAGGCGCTCTCCCTTGCGGACATCATCGCGCCGAGCGTTCTCGCGCGCTTTACGGAAGGATTCTCGGAGGAGAAGAAGGTCGCGTTCATCGACGCTCTCAAGAAAGAGCTTGCCGACCTTTTGAAGAGCTTCGCGGAGAAGCTCTCCCGCGCGGTCTCCTTGGACGGAAAGAATCGTGATCTCATCCGCATCACTTCGATCCAAAGCTGTTCGATCTGTAAGATCTGCGGCGGCTTGTATTTCGACATCAAGGAAAAGAACGAAGCCGTCACGATCTTGCCGAATACGCACGATACGGACGATATTTGCGCCGTGCGTAAGGAAGAGAATCGCGGCAGATGGTCGACGATGCGCGGCGCCATCATTTATAAAGACAAGAAAGGTCTCTCCGGCTTGAAGCGTTATGTCCTTACGAGAAAAGGCGAGAAGGCATTCGGAAAATGGCAGGAAGACGTTAAAAATGAGATTATTTGATAAGCATCAAGGATTGTGTTCTATCGGAGGAAGATATGAAAGGGACTAAATTTTTCTTTGTGATAGCTGCATTCATCGCGGTGTTGGCGGCGACTGTGATCTCGACGCTCATCGCTTTAAGCGTGGGCGCGCCCGAGATGGTCTTCATCTTACAGATCGTCGGCATCGT
>JAGCXI010000033.1 GCA_017961365.1 Clostridia bacterium | reverse complement strand
GCATTGGGTTCGACTTTCCTACGAAAGCCTCCTCGGGCGCGTCACGATCGACGGGACGGAGCGTTTCCTTTGCGGCGTGGCGGGCAGACGCGGCATTGCGCCAGACGAAGAAAGCGACTGGACTTTTCTCCCGACGGAGGAAGATGAAGAAGAAGGGTATTACGTTCGCGCGACAGACGCGCGGTGAAGCCGAAAGACTTCCGAAAAGATTTTCTTAATAAAATTTCGCTTCGTCGATCTGCTTATTGCTTCTCGCCATCGCCATATATTCCTCCAAAAGGTCATAGGCGATCTCTTTCTCTTCCTTCATCAGCTCATCCACGGAAAGAGTGCTCATCTCCCCTTTCGCCGTGCGCCATTCACGGTTCTCGCGATTCATATAATCCAATCTGCCGAGCCCCTCGGAGAGCGGGATATCAAGCTTGATTCCCTCCAAGAGCGCATACGTTTTTCTGTAATTCAGGCAGATGTCGGCAAGGTCATTCAAAATGTCCACGTACAGCGTCGCGATCTCTTCGAGTACGGGCTTTCTGATCTCGAGATGATCCACAAGCTCGAGCGCTTTCTCCAAGCCGAGATAATCGCGCACGATATGGCGGTCGATCCCCACTTCGATGTCCCGCACGCTCTGCGTCTCCAATGCCCCGCCGAAATATCCCGCGACGCCATTCGCCGCAAAATGCCGCTCATAAGGGTCGAGGACGCGATCCAAGGCGTAATGAGAGACATAACCGAGCATATAAGCGAGCTGACACTTGGAGCCGTTCGTAAAGATATGGCGCGCCGTGACGCCGAAGATCTGCAAAGGATCGGCATAGCGAAGGCGTTCGTCATGCTCACTCCCGACGATCCGCTCCGTCCCGAAACTGCCCAAAAGATACGCGTCCGGATAAAGTCGAATGATCGCAGAAAGGGCGTAAGAGGTGTCTTTCGTAAGCAGATTCGAGAAATAATAATGTGCAAAATGTCTCGGCATACTTATTCTCCGTAATAATTGACGATGCGTTCTTTTCGGATCCCCGCGCGCAGGGCGGCGTCCAAGGCGGGCGCCAATTCTCCGATCTCGAACGGACGATGCGCGTCCGAATTCACGATAAAGCGAGCGTCGCTCCTCTCCAATTCTTCCCAATGCCCGTCAAGGTCATCAAGGTGCTTGACATTGAGCTCCACGAGCACGCCTTTTTTCGCGCAAGCCGCCACAACGGCGGGCACATCCACTTTCAAGCTGTGATTGATATGCGTGAGCACCTTCACGGGATATCTTTCCAAGGCGGCGATGACGGCGCGGGTATTCCGCTCCACCGCCTTCTCGCTCGTCTTCACAAGCTCATTGAAATAAGTGACCGCATACATCTTAAAGAAGTCGCTGAGCCCCTTGAAAAGGGCGAATTTATGAAAGCCGACCGTCAGATAATCAATGGAGGAAAGCTCTTCCTCCTTGACGTCGATATCCCCTTCCAAAGAGATGATATTCGCCTCGATCCCGCAGATGACGCGAAGCCCGAGCCCGTCCTCCGCCTCTTTGCAAAGATCCTTTTCTTCCAAATACTTGGCAAAGGTCATCGAGGGGATATGGAAGCCGTGATCGGTGACAGCCACCTCCCGAAGCCCCTTTTCCCGCGCGGCGCTTGCATTCTCCCACACGCTTCCTTTTCCGTCGCTGAATTTCGTATGCGTGTGGTAATCCCCGATAAACATTATTGTTCGGGCTGCATGCTGAAGCGATATCCGACGCCTCTGACCGTCTCGATATAATCCATCGGGATCTTATCGCGGATATGCGTAAGGTGCACGACGACCGTGCCCGCATCTCCGAAGCTATCCACGCCCCAAACCTTGTCGAAGATGGTCTCTTTGCGGAAGACGACATTCGGATTGCTCGCGAGGAAATAAAGAAGATCGAATTCCTTCGCCGTGAGGAAGACCTCCTCATTGCGGAAGAAGACGCGCCTCGAAAGCGGCTTGATGACAAGATCGCGGTACTCGATGTCCACGCCTTTGTCCTGCGAATTCCCTTTGATCCTCTCATAGCGCGCGATATGCGCCTTCACGCGAGCGACAAGCTCCGCCGGGTCGAAAGGCTTCACGATATAGTCGTCCGCGCCGATGCCGAGCCCGCGCACTTTGTCGATGCTCGCCACCTTCGCCGTGACCATCAGAATGGGGACATCCTTCTCTTTGCGCAGAGAGCGGCAGATCTCAAAGCCGTCCATATCGGGGAGCATGATGTCAAGGATCACAAGGTCGAAATCCTCTTTCACCGCGCGCCCGAAGCCCGCCGCGCCGTTATTCTCGATGACGACTTCGAAGCCGTCCAGCTCCAAATAGTCGCGCTCGATCTCCGCTATATTCTTCTCATCTTCCACTATCAGTATTCTTCTCAACTTCTTTTCCTCCTTTGGGGAATCTTGATAATGATCTTCAAACCGCCGTCATTCACGGCTTCCACCGTGCCTCCGTGGGCGGTGATGATGGTCTTCACGATGGAGAGTCCGAGTCCGCTGCCCGTCGTCGGGTTCGTTCTGGACGGATCTCCTCTATAATAACTCTCGAAGATATAATTGATCTCGTGCGGGGACACGCCGGGACCATTGTCTCCGATCTCCAAAACGGCGTTCGCGCCGTCGGAATACACTTTGATATGCGCCTCGCCTTCGGGCTTGTCCTTATACTTCACGCTATTGTCGAGAATGTTTCGAACGACGCGAAGGAACTGTTCTTTATCGATATCCGCCTCCACGGGCACGGGCGGGAAATCCGTCGTCACGACGAGACCCTTCGTGGCGTAGATGGGGACATGGATCGCTGCGAAATCCGCGATCAGCTGCACCATATCCCGCTCGCGGAAGCTGTACTCGATGGTGTCGATATCCATCTTCGAGAACTCATTGAGCTGATTCACGAGAGAATTCATCGTAAGCGCGGTCTCATAGATCGTGCGAAGATAACGCTCCGTCTTTTCCGGCGTCTTCGCCACGCCGTCCAAGAGCCCTTTCGTATAACCCTGCACGGTGGTGAGCGGCGTCTTAAGGTCATGGCTGATGCCCGCGATGATCTCGCCGCGCTGACGGTCGAACTCCGACTTCTGCCGCTCGAGATCCGCGAGCTTCTGCCGCATAAGCTCGAAATCTCCGATGACCGCGCCGATCTCATCTCGATTCCCGCCGCGAAGCTGATAAGCGTAATTCCCCGCCGCCACTTGCTTCAGACCGCCGCGCAGCGCCGTAAGAGGCGGGAAGATCGTGTAATACTGATAATAGCAAGCGAGGAAGACCGCTACGCCGCAGGTCAATATCATCACGACGATCGCGATGGTATTCGCGAGATTGAAGGTGCTTTCCCTCGTCGAGACCTTGACGGCGGCATAGATCTTGCCGTTCTGTCTGGACTCGAACATGATCTTATTTGTGAAGAGGACCACTTTCGGCGTGGAGGTCTGCACGGTGAATTTATACCCTTTTACGACATAGCCATAGTCTTTGATGAGCTTCGCGTCGTCCAGATCCTTCCCCGTCGAAACGATCGCATAGATCGAGAGAGAATAGCCGAGCTGCGAGAGCTGCTGCGCTTTGGAATCATCGTCCGTGACGGCGACGAGCGCTTCGCTGACTTGCCGTATCTCTTCTTCGGAGGTCTCCATCACGGAGAATTTATCCACGAGCGCATTCGAGAAAAGATTATACCCGAGCGCGAGGATGACCATTACCAAAAATATAAGTACGTTAGTAAGCAAAAGCTTCTTTTTAATGCTCATTTATTTATAATAACATAAAATATGCTCTTTTGTAAAGAGATCGCCGAAAAGGCGACGCAAATCGGAAAGAGAAGGTCATTCCTCCTCTTCCGGCTCTTCGAGAAGCTCCACTTTGGAGAGTTTCTTCTGAATGGAAAGCGTCTTGTCCGAGGCGGAACGGATGCTGTCCGAAGCTCTGTCCATATGTTTCTGCGTGGCGTCGAGAAGCTCCCCGAAACGCACGAATTCCGTCTTGAAAGCGGAGAGTAATTTCCAGATCTCGCGGCTTCTTTTCTCGATGGCAAGGGTCTTGAAGCCCACCTGCAAGCTATTCAAAAGGGCTGCGAGCGTCGTGGGACCCGTGATGAGCACGCGATATTTCGTATGGACGTATTCCTGCAAGCCCTGTCGCCTCGTCACTTCCGCGAAGAGCCCTTCGATGGGGAGATACATCACGGCGAAATCCGTGGTCTGCGGCGGCTTGATATATTTCTCGGAAATGCTCTTCGCCTCGTCCTTGATGCGGCGCTCGAGCGCATTCCCCATCGCTTCGATCAGCGGCTTATCCCCCATTTCGCTCGCTTCCACGAGCCTTTGATAATCCTCCAAGGGGAATTTCGCATCGACGGGCATAAGGATCTTCTCCTCCCCTTTTCCGGGCATCGCGACGGCGTATTCCACCACCTCCCGCTTATTCCCGATCGAGGCATTCACGACATACTGTTCTTTCACGAGGATCTCCTCAAGGAGAGTTCCGAGGGAGACTTCGCCCCATACGCCTCTCGTCTTCACGCCGCCGAGGACGCGCTTGAGATCCGTGACGCCTTCCGTAAGATTCTTCATCTCGCCGAGCCCGACGCGCACTTTTTCGAGCTGCTCCCCGATGAGCCCGAAGGACTGATTCAGCCGCTCCGTCAAGGTGGACTGCATCTTCTCTTCCACGACGACGCGCATCTTCTCGAGCTGTTCGCCATTCTCTTTGCGCACGTCCGTGAGCGTGCGTTCGAGTCCCTGCCGCATCGTCTCGAGCTTCGCGTCCACGCTCGCCATAAATTCCTGCTGGCGCTTGTCCTGCGTGGCGGCGTTTTGCAAAATGAAATTCATAAATTTATCGGTATTCGCGCCCTGCGTCTCGGTATGCATCTTGATGGCGTTCAAAAGAGCGGCGTTGGAGCCATTCACCGTGCCTTGCATGGTTTTGAGCTGATACTCCGTCTCATTCCGCACGATCGCCTCCACGTCGCGCGCGCTGACGCCCTCGCCTCTCTTCTTCACGAAGAAAAGCACGAAGGTGAGCACGAGGTTCACGACGAGCAATAAAATGGTGGCTATCTCCATATCAATTTTCTTCCTCCGTTTCTTTCGCTATGCGCTCCGCTTCTCTGAGCGCGCTCTCTCTGTCCCGTTTCACCCCTTCGATGGCAAGACGCTCCAAAAGGACGCGCAAAACGGTGCTTCTTTTCTCCTCCGGCACGCCGAGGCGGATGAGGTCCGCACCCTTCACGGGAAGCGCGCGGATCGAGGTGGGAACGCCTTCCTCTTTAAGTTTCTTTTTCAAAGAAAGGAGATAATTCCCGAATTCATTCTCTTTAAAATATCCCGTGCCGACGCTGTCCGCATTTTTCAGGGCGACGATGTCCTCAAGATAATCCCATTCCCTGACGACGAACTGCCGTTTTTTATTCTCCGATGCCTGCCCGTTGAAATCGAACATATGCCAACGCACGATCTCTTTCAGCCAAGCGATCTCCTTCTTCGGGAAGCGCAAGCGCAGGAGGATCTTCTCCGCCATCTCGGCGCTCTCCAAGGAATGATAATACATATTCCCGTCGCGGCGCACGCAGAGCGGCTTGCCGATGTCGTGCAAAAGGGCGGCGAGACGGAGCCCGGGCGGAGCGGCTTCCACCGTATGGAGGGTATGATAATACACGTCGTACTTATGATACGCGGACTTCTGCTCCACGCCGATCCCCTCCAAGAGCTCGGGCAGGAAATATTCGTAAAGTCCTATCTCCCGACAGAGCTCCAACCCGCGAAAAACCGCGCCCGAAACGCCGTATTTCACGTCCGCAAGGAGGATCTTCATAAATTCTTCCCGAATGCGCTCCGGGGAGATATCCGCGAGAAGCCCCGCGTATTTCTTCGCCGCGAGGAAAGTGCCTTCTTCGATCTCGAAGCCGAGCTCCGAGGCAAAACGCACGAGACGCAGAAGACGAAGCCCGTCCTCCGAGAAGACCTCTTCGGGGGAGCGCGTCGTGCGCAAGATCTTATTTTCGAGATCGGCGAGTCCGCCCGTCGGATCGAGGATCACGCCGTCCGACACCCTCTTGTAGAGGGCGTTCACCGTGAAATCGCGGCGGAAAGCGTCCTCCTCGGGCGAAGAGACGAATTCCACTTCGAGGGGACGATGCGCGCCCGAGGAAACGGGATAACTGTCGCGCCGAAACTGCGTGTATTCATAGTATTCCTCGCCGAAAGCGATCTTCACCGTGCCGATGCGCGGATTCACGTCGCGCACGGAAAAAGCCTCGCCGAGCTCCTCCTTGACGGTGAGCGCGGGAAGGGACGAACAGACGTCTATATCACTGATGGGAAGACCTAAGAGCTCATTCCGTACCGCACCGCCCACAAGATAAAGAGGGGCGGAGAGTCGCTCTTGCAGGGCGAGGACGGAGCGCATATCAACCGTGGATCACTTTCACGGTGAAAACGTCATCGGTGGTCTCATCCACCTTGACTTTCGAGGAGATCTCCACGCCGCAAATGACGAGGATCTCCTTCCCGCAGGCGATGAGAGGCAGATCGTCTCGGTCCCTGCCGGGGTATTTGATATTCGTGAGATAATTCCCGAGGGTCTTGGTGTGCCCGCCGAAGGTCGTGAAGATATCCCCTTCGCGACGATTACGGATCACCGTGCCTTCGGGCAACTTCTTCGGATCGAAACGCAAGCCCACGCCGTGATAATCGCCCACGATGAGCCTCGTCCCATTCGGAAGATCCACTTCCCCTTTCTTGAAGGGGATCTCATACGGCGCCGTCTCGAAGGCGCGCATGATCATAAGGTGCTCCGGCGCTTTCGCGGCGATGAGCCCCTGAGAAAGACTGACCTCCTTGCCCGTCTCCTTATTGAGGAGAGAGAGGACGTCAAGCAGATTGCATTGTTCGAAATCCAGCGCGAGACCTTGCTCGATCATCGCCTTGCGGATGCTATGACGCACGAGGGCGGGATGCGCCTCCCGAAGCGCTTTCACCGAGAAGACGATCCTCGACTTATCGTCCACGTCATAAGGAACGGCGACGCTGTCCATAAAGGCGACGGCTTCTTTCGCCGCGCCGGTGAGCCTCTCGATGCTTTTTCTGTACTGGGGGAACATCTTCTCCACGACGGGGAAGACTTCGTGACGGATGAAATTCCGCGTGTATTCGAGATTATAATTCGTGCTGTCCTCCACGTGGGGGACGCCGTTCGCTTCACAATACTCGCTGATCTCCTGTCTCGTAAGATGGAGCATCGGGCGGATATATTTTCCGCTGCGCGCGCTGGGGATCCCTTCGAGCCCCTTCACACCTGTGCCGCGGAAGATACGCATAAGCACGGTCTCGCATTGGTCGTCCAACTGATGCGCCGTGGCGATCTTATCCACCACGCCTTTTTTCAAAAGCTCGTCGAAATACTTGTATCGCAGCTCGCGCGCCGCCTGCTCCACACCGACAAGATTCTCCTTGGCGTATTTCGGCACGTCCACAGACTCCGCATAAAGCGGAATGTCGCGCGCCGCGCAAAATTCCCGCACGAAGGACTGATCCTCGATGCTTTCCGCGCCTCGGATGCCGTGCTCGACATGGATCGCCACCACGTTTATCATCAAGCTGTTCTTTTCTTCCGACAGATAATGCAAAAGGCTCATACTGTCGCGCCCGCCGGACACGGCGACGCCGATGGTATCTCCCCTCTCGAATAAAGCCGTATTGATCTGCATACTCACTCCTACGCTGGTGAAAACCACCAGCCTTCCGGCTGGTGGCTCATCGTATGATCATTATCCTTGCGATTATTCTTCCGAGATGGCTCCGACCGGGCAACCCGCTTCGCAAGCACCGCAGTCGATGCACTGCTCTTTATCGATCTCGTACTTTCCGGCGCCTTCCGCGATAGCGCTCACGGGGCAGGTCGCGCTGCAAGCGCCGCACATGATACATTCGTCACTGATAACTCTGGGCATAGTTCTAAATCTCCTTTTTTAATATAGCATAATGCTTCATAGGTAATTATAGCACACACGCGGGCGATTTTCAACGTAAAAATAAAAATATTTTGGCGGTTTGTCGGATGTTCCGGTAAAGTCGCTTTCGCAGGTAATGCTATTCACCGCCCCGCAGCTTGCCCGCAAGGGTGAAATGCGCAAAACCGATCTGTCGCAAGGCTTCATAAAGGACGATGGCGACGCTGTTCGAGAGATTTAAAGAGCGGATCTCGCCCCACATCGGGATGCGGACGGTGCGGTCGTAATTCGCCGCAAGGACAGCTTCATCGATCCCTTTCGTCTCCTTCCCGAAAAGGATATAATCCCCGTCTTTATAGGGGACGTCCGTATAGACTTTATTCGCTTTGGTGGAGGCATAATACATCGTGGCGCCGTCTTTCACGTTTTGCTCGTTTTGCGCGTAAAAATCCGACAAATTCTCATAAACCTTTATCGTGACTTTGTCCCAATAATCCAGTCCTGCGCGACGAATGGACTTTTCGTCCAAACTGAAACCGAGCGGCTTCACGAGATGGAGGACGCTGTTCGTGGCAGCGCAAGTACGGGCGATGTTGCCGGTGTTTTGGGGGATTTCGGGTTCTATTAAAACAATATTCATCATACCTTTTCGAGCGCACATAACGGCGCATCTGCTTTGTTTCTGTCTGCGCCGCCGTCAGTTACGTACAAGGAGTACGCGCCTCTCCGTCGGCTTGCCGAGCCGCGCATCTGCAACCCTTCTGCGCGCTCGATTTGTTTTTTTCTGCGGAACATTCGTCTCTACCACCTTCTCCACGCTCGATCGGGAAAGCAGCAGAGCTTTTTTTGTTTTACTTCATTTCGAACGTATCTGCGACCTTTCTGCGCGTTCGGTTCTTTTTTTTGCGGAGCATTCGTCTCTACTGCTTTTTCCACGCTCTTTCTTTGTTCGTTTTTTTTGCGTCTGCCTCTGCGCTTCTCCTTTCTCACTGTGCCCATTTTATTCTTTTTCAAATGAGACGAGAAAGAAGGGGGTAGAGACGAGGCTCGACAAGCCTTGTACGAATGAGCGTACTTTTGTACGTGATTTCGTCAAGGCGCAGGCAGAAACGAAGTATATGCCCCGTTATTTCTCGTCTTTAAAGGTTGTCGGCATCACCATCTTATGCAAGGATGAGCGGTGATAGCGCGCGATGATCTTCTCGGCTTCTTCGCTGACCTTCTCTCCTGCTAGGAAAGCGTCGATCTCGGCATAGGTCACGCCCATTTCCGATTCGTCCGTCTGTCCTTCGAAAAGCCCTGCGGAGGGCGCTTTGGTGACGACGTGCTCGGGCGCGCCGAGGAAGCGCAGGAAGTCGAAGACTTCGGAGGCGGTGAGATCCGCGATGGGGTTGAAATCGCAGGCGCCGTCGCCGAATTTCGTAAAATACCCCATATAACGCTCGCTCTTATTCCCCGTGCCCGCGACGAGATATCCTTTCTCCGCGCCGATGGCGTAAAGAGTGGTCATGCGAAGGCGCGGCGCGATATTCGAGAGCGCGCCCTTTGTCTCAAGCGACACGCCCAGCGAGGAGAGAAGCTCCTCTCTTACTTTCGTAAGATCCACGATAAGAGATGGAATGCCGTATTTCTCCGCCACCTTCTTCGCGTCTTCGAGATCCTCACCGAAATTCCGCTTGGAAGCGCAGGGCATCATCACGCCGAGAACGTTCTTCGTCGCCGCGGACGAAAGCGCCGCCACGAGAGCGCTGTCCTTCCCGCCGCTATTGCCGAAGACGATGCCTTTCGCGCCGCTCGAACGCAGCATATCCTGTATGAAAGCCACTCTCTTTTCCTTTTCTTCCTGCCAATTCCGCATAAAGCGATCCTCCGAATAAAAGCTCTTTAAGTCCATTATAACACGTTCAAAAGGGCAGGAAAACTCAAAAAGACTTCTTTTTGTTGTAATCTCGCGCGAAAAATGATTATAATAGTGAAAAGAGGTACTTACTATGAGCAATTTTATTCTCCCCGATACATATAAAAGCCCGCTCGGCGTATATGATACGCAAGTGGCGATCGGCTTTCTGAAACGCACCTTTGAGGACAAGCTCGCACGGGCGCTGAATTTGATCCGCGTCTCCGCCCCTCTCTTCGTGGACCCCAAGACGGGGCTGAACGACGACCTAAACGGCGTGGAACGCGCGGTGAATTTCGACATCAAAGAGACGGGCGCCGAGGCCCATATCGTCCATTCCCTTGCGAAATGGAAGCGCCAAGCCCTGCAAAGCTACGGTTTCCCCGTCGGGCAAGGACTTTACACCGATATGAACGCGATCCGTCGCGACGAAGAGATGGATAATCTCCACTCCATTTACGTGGATCAATGGGATTGGGAAAAAGTGATCTCTCGCGAAGACCGCAACGTCGACTATCTCAAAGCCACCGTAAAAGCCATCGTAGCGGCGATCGCGGACACGAAAGAAGCTTTGAATGCGAAATACCCCGCCCTCAAGACCACGCTTTGCCGCGAGGTGGCTTTCATCACCACGCAGCAGCTCGAGGACCTTTACCCCGAGCTCTCTCCGAAAGAGAGAGAGGATATCTTCCTTGCGGAATACAAGACTGCTTTCATCATGCAGATCGGCGACGTCTTGAAGAGCGGCAAGAAGCATGACGGCAGAGCTCCCGACTATGACGATTGGGCGCTGAACGGCGACATCCTTTTCTATGACGAAGTCCTCGGCAGAGCCTTCGAGGTCTCCTCTATGGGCATTCGCGTGGACGCGGAAAGCATGGACAGCCAGCTCAAAAAAGCAGGTGCGGACGAGCGCCGCAACTATCCTTTCCATAAAGCGGTGCTGGACGGCACCCTCCCCCTCACGATGGGCGGAGGCATCGGTCAGTCCCGTCTTTCGATGCTCCTTCTCGAGAAGGCGCATATCGGCGAAGTCCAAGTCTCTCTTTGGGATGACGACACTTTAACACAGGCTCGCGCGAACGGCATAGTTATATTGTAGGAGGGACGAATGGAGAATATCCCCGAGATCTTCGGCAGCGCCGTCTTCAATGACGAGAAGATGCGCGAAAGACTTCCGGAAGACATTTACAGATCTTTAAAAGCCACCGCCGTCGCGGGCGCGAGGCTCGATCCGCACATCGCGAATATCGTCGCGGAGAAGATGAAAGATTGGGCTTGCGAGATGGGCGCGACGCATTTCACTCATTGGTTTCAGCCCATGACCAATATCACGGCGGAAAAGCATGACAGCTTCATCACCCCCGTCAAGGGCGGCGACGGCGTCATCATGGAATTCCGCGGAAAAGAGCTCGCATACGGCGAACCGGATGCCTCCAGTCTTCCCAACGGCGGCTTACGCAATACCTTCGAGGCGCGCGGCTATACGGCGTGGGATCCAAGCTCTTATGCTTTCGTGAAGGACGGCACCCTCTTCATCCCGACGGTCTTCTGCTCTTATTCGGGCGAAGCCTTGGACAAGAAGACTCCCCTCCTCCGCTCCATCCAAGCCCTCGGCAAGCAAGTGTCGAGGATCCTTGCCCTTTTCGGGAATGTCAGCGGCAAGAGCGCCATCCCGACCGTCGGCGCCGAGCAGGAATATTTCCTCATCGACAAAGAGCTTTATCTGAAAAGGCTTGATCTCGTCACCTGCGGCAGGACGCTTTTCGGCGCGCCGCCCACCAAGGGACAGGAGCTCCACGATCATTATTTCGGCGCCATCAAACCCCGCGTAAAAGCCTTTATGAAAGATCTCGATACCGAGCTCTGGAAGCTCGGCGTCCTCGCGAAGACCAAGCATAACGAAGCGGCGCCTTCGCAGCACGAGCTCGCTCCCCTCTTCACGGGCGCGAACGTCGCCACGGATCATAATCAGCTCACGATGTCCGTCATGCGCAGCACGGCGGAGAAGCACGGGCTGGTCTGTCTCTTGCACGAGAAACCCTTCAAAGGCGTGAACGGCAGCGGAAAGCACAATAATTGGAGCCTCCTCTCGGATACGGGCGTAAATCTCTTGGAGCCGGGCGAGACCCCCTCCGAAAACGCGCAATTCCTTCTTTTCCTCACCGCCGTCATCAAAGCGGTGGACGACCATCAGGACCTCCTGCGCATGAGCGTGGCGAGCGCAAGCAACGATCATCGTCTCGGCGCAAATGAAGCGCCTCCCGCCATCATCAGCGTCTCCCTCGGCGAAGAGTTGACCGACCTTTTGGACGCGCTCGAGAATAAAGCCGAGTACAAGGGGAAGAAAAGAGTCCAGATCGAGATCGGAGCGGACGTCCTTCCCAAGATCCCCAAAGACACGACGGACAGAAACCGCACGAGTCCTTTCGCCTTTACGGGCAATAAATTCGAATTCCGCATGCCGGGCAGCAGTCTCTCCGTCTCGGGACCGAATATCGTGCTGAACACCATCGTCGCGGAAGCGCTGGATGATTTCGCCACTCGCCTCGAATCCTCCTCGGATTTCCACGCGGATCTCAATAAGCTCATTCGAGACAATATCGTGGCGCATAAGCGCATCATCTTCAACGGCGACGGCTATAGCAAGAGCTGGGAAGAGGAAGCGGCAAGACGCGGCCTCTTGAATCTCAAGACCACCGCCGACGCCCTGCCCTGCTTCATCAAGGAAGAGAATCGCCGCCTCTTCGAGAAATACGGCGTCTTCACCGATGCGGAGATCTTCTCCCGCTATCGCATCCTTCTTGAGAATTACAGCGGCACGGTGGACATCGAAGCGCTGACGCTCATCGACATGGTGAAGCGCAATATCCTTCCCGCCACGGAAGCTTATGAAAACGAGCTTTGCGACCTCATTATGAAAAAGTCCGGCATCCTCGGCGAAGCAAGCGCCGCGACGGAGAAGAGCGCGCTTGAAAAGATCTCGCGCCTCGGCGAAGAGCTCGTCGGGCTCCTCGGCGACCTCGAGAAGAAAGTGACTTATTCCAAGGGGCTGACCGCTCTGCCGCAAGCCGTCTATTGCAAAGAGGAGGTCCTCCCCGCGATGGAAGACCTTCGCGAGGTCATCGACGCCCTCGAAAGCTCGGTGGACGCCACATTCTGGCGCTTCCCCACGTATAACGATTTATTATATAGTGTCAACTAAATCATAGAGTTTTGCTTGTAAGAGCGACAAAAAAACGAGGTTTAAGAAGAAGTCGGCAAAACGCCGACTTCTTTTTATCCCTATTGCGAGATTAAAAATAAATTGCACAAAAATGAAAGAAAAGCAATGATGTCAAAATGAACTTTTTTCTTTATTTTTTCAAGAGAGGAAGAGAGGCTTTTGCGTCCAAGGTCTCGTCCGCGAGGCAGTCCCCCGTGCCGTAACGCGCTTGCAGATATGCCTCCATCGCAATCATCGCGGCGTTATCCGTGCAAGTCTCTTTCGTGGGAAAATGGGCTTTAAGCCCCCTCTTTTCACAAGCCTCCGCCAAACGCGAGCGCAAAAATCCATTCGCGCCCACACCGCCCGCTAGCGCGATATCTTTGAGACCATATTCTTTCGCCGCCGTGACCGCCGCTTTGACGAGCATTTCGGTGACGGCGCTTTGGAAGGACGCCGCCACGTCCTCTTTCACGACGTTTTCTCCTCGCTGCTCCGCCGTATGCACGTAATTGATGACCGAGGTCTTGATCCCGCTGAAAGAGAAATCATAAGGGCTCGGCGTCTTGGGAACGGGGATATAGACCGTACAAGATCCCTTCTTCGCCGCTTTCTCGATCTCCGGACCGCCGGGATACGGCAAGGAAAGCACGCGCGCCACCTTGTCGAAAGCCTCGCCGACGGCGTCGTCCATCGTCCCGCCGAGATAAGTAAAGGACGTGTAATCCTCCACCCGCACGACCACAGTGTGTCCGCCCGAGACGATGAGCCCGATATAAGGGGGCTTCAAAGAAGGGTCCGCAAGATAATTCGCCGCGATATGTCCGCGAATGTGATTGATCTTAAAGAGGGGCTTGTCCAAGGCAAAAGCCAGCCCTTTCATATAGCTCACGCCCACGAGAAGCGCGCCGAGCAGCCCCGCGCCGTAAGTCACGGCGAAAGCGTCGATCTCCTTGAAAGAGACGCCCGCCTTTTCGAGCGCTTCCCTGACCACGGGCTCCACGTTCAAGACGTGATTCCTGCTCGCGATCTCGGGGACGACGCCGCCGTATTCTTTATGAATGGCGATCTGCGTGGAAATGACGGAAGAGAGGATCGCGCCATCTCGCAATACGGCGCAAGCGGTCTCGTCGCAGGAACTCTCCACGGCTAAGATCGTCAGGCTCTCTTTCTCTTTGAGCTCGGAAAAGGTCAACATAAAATTATGCTTTCTTCAAATATTCCACGATGAAGTCTTGGAGGTCGCCGTCCATCACCGCTTGCACGTTCGGATTCTCGTATCCCGTGCGGTGATCCTTCACGAGGGTATACGGGCAGAAGACGTAAGAACGGATCTGACTGCCCCATTCGATCTTTTTGAGGTCCCCTTTCAAGGACTGCTCGTACTCCATCTGTTCGCGTTCTTTTTGCTCGACGAGCTTACTCATCAGCATGCGCATCGCGACTTCGCGATTCTGGATCTGACTGCGCTCATTCTGACACTGGACGATGATGCCCGTCGGGATATGCGTGATACGGATGGCGCTCTCGGTCTTATTCACGTGCTGACCGCCTGCGCCGCCGCTTCGATATGTATCCACCTTGAGATCTTCGGGGCGGATCTGGACTTCGCCTTCGTCCTGTATCACGGGCATAACTTCAAGGGACGCAAAGGAAGTATGACGCCTGCTATTCGCGTCAAAAGGAGAGATGCGAACGAGACGATGCACGCCCTTCTCCGCCTTGAGATATCCATAAGCATTGTCGCCGTCGATCTCGAAGCTCACGCTCTTGATCCCCGCTTCATCTCCGGGGAGAGAGTCCAGCACTTTCATCGAATAACCGTTTTTCTCCGCGTAGCGCGAATACATACGGAAAAGCATGCTGCACCAATCCTGCGCCTCCGTGCCACCTGCGCCCGCGTGGAGCGTCAAGATGGCGTCGCAAGCGTCGTGCTTGCCGCGGAGAAGCGCCGCGATCTTCATTGTCTCCGCTTCTTCGGAAAGTTTTTTGAGCTCTTCTTCCACGGTGGGGAGCTCGGAGAGCGCCTCCTCCGCTTCGGCAAGCTCAATGAGGACCTCAAGATCCGCCGCCGCCTCTTGCAGTTTCTTCACTTTGCGGAGCTTGTCGCTGACTTGTTTGAGCTCTTTATTCACTCGCTGGCTCTTCGCCTGATCCGTCCAAAATCCGTCTTGGTTCTGCTCCTCTTCCAATTCCTGCTTTCTTTTCTCGAGCGCATGGACGTCGAGGGCGTCCGCTACTTCTCCTATCGTCTCGACGAGGGAGGCGAGCTTTGCTTTGCTGTCATCAAATTCTATCATACGTTCTTCCCGCAACAATTCTTATATTTTTTTCCGCTTCCGCAGGGACAAGGATCATTCCTGCCCGGCTCTTTTTTACTCTCTTGATTCACGTTGATCCCCTTGAGACGCACCGCCGGAGAGGCTTTCACGAGGAAACGATCCTCTTTCAAGACGCGGTACACGATGTCGCGCTGAATGGAGGCGATCATCTCGTCGAACATCTCAAAGCCCTCGTTCGCATAGCTGATGACGGGGTCGCGCTGTCCGATGGCGCGAAGACCGATGCCCTTGCGCAGCGCGTCCATCGCGTCGATATGCTCGATCCACTTTCTATCCACCTCAAAGAGCATCACGCGGCGCTCGAAGCTGCCGAAATCCAATCCCGCGGCGTTGATGGCGTCTTGCTTATCATCATAAGCATTCACGGCGGCGACGGCGACGGCTTTGACGATCTTGGCGAGGCTGAGATCCGAAGCGAGATCCTTCGTCACGACGTTCGAACCGGCGGGCAAGAGCCTATCCTCGATCTCTTTATTGATCTTTTCATAGTCCCAAAGGACGTAATCTTTGCCGTAATCGATGATCTGCGCGACATATTCTTCGACGACGGAGGGGATCATCTTCACGATCTCTTCATGGACGTCCTCCTCCATCAAGACTTTATTTCTCTCCGCATAGATGATCTCGCGCTGACGATTCATCACGTCGTCATAAGCGAGGACGTGCTTACGCACGCTGTAATTGCGGTTCTCGACGGTCATCTGCGCGCGCTCGATGGAACGCGTCAGGATCTTCACCTCGATGGGAGTATCCTCGTCCATATGCAAAGCGTTCGCGACGGACTGCATGCGTTCTCCGCCGAAGATCCTCGCGATGTCGTCCTCCATCGAGATATAGAAAACGGAGGAACCGACGTCGCCCTGTCTTCCGCTACGACCGCGGAGCTGATTATCGATGCGCCTGCTTTCGTGGCGCTCCGTGCCGATGACGCGAAGACCTCCCTGCTCAAGGACTTGCGCCTTTTCGGCTTCAGTCTGCTGCTTATAGTCCTTATAGAAACGGTCGTAATCCGCTTTGGCGCGAACGGCTTCTTCCGAGAGCTCCTGTCCGAAGCCCGTCGCCTCCACGATCGCCTCGTGAGAATAATTCTTATTCTCCAATGCGGCGCGTGCGAGATAGTCGGGATTTCCGCCGAGCATAATATCCGTACCACGGCCCGCCATATTCGTGGCGATGGTCACCTGCCCGAGCCTTCCTGCCTGCGCGATGATCTCCGCCTCGCGCTCATGATTCTTCGCATTCAAGACGTTATGCGGAATGCGTTGCTTTTTCAAAAGATCGGATAATTCCTCGCTCTTCTCCACCGAGATCGTGCCGACGAGCACAGGCTGCTTTCTCTCGTAACAATCCTTGATATCCTCGATGATGGCGCGGATCTTCGCCGCGCGCGTCTTATACAAGCGATCGTTTTGATCCAGACGACGGATCGGCTCATTGGTCGGGATCGCCACGACGTCGAGCCCATAGATCTGCTTAAACTCCGTCTCTTCCGTCTTCGCCGTACCCGTCATACCCGAAAGCTTGGGATACATACGGAAGAAATTCTGGAACGTGATGGTGGCGAGGGTCTTATTCTCGTCCTTGATGCGGACGCCTTCTTTCGCCTCGATCGCCTGATGCAAGCCGTCACTGAAACGACGCCCGATCATCAGTCTGCCCGTAAATTCGTCAATGATGATGACTTCGTGATCATTCACGATATAATCGCGATCCCGCTTCATCATAAAGTGCGCGCGGAGGGCGATGGTGATATTATGATTGAGATCGTTATTCTCGATGTCGCCGAGATTCTCGATGCCGAAATACCGTTCCGCCTTCTCGACGCCCGTCTCGGTGAGGCGGATCGCATTCTCTTTCTCATCCATCTCGTAATAAGGCTCGCCATTCGGATCGCCGCGATATAACGTCTTGACGAAGGCATTCACCTTCACGTAAATATCGCTGCTCTTATCCGACTTGCCCGAGATAATGAGCGGCGTACGCGCTTCGTCGATCAAGATGCTGTCCACTTCGTCGATGATGGCGAAATGCAGCCCTCTTTGCACCATTTGCTCTTTCGAGATCGCCATATTATCGCGGAGATAATCGAAACCGAGCGAATTATTCGTCGCATAGACGATATCGCATTTATACGCCTCTCTCTTCTCCTCCGTGCTCATTCCTTCGACGGAGACGCCGACCGTGAGCCCGAGGAAACGATGGATCTTGCCCATCCACTCGGCGTCACGCTTCGCGAGATAATCATTCACCGTAACGATATGCACGCCTTTTCCGGTAAGGGCGTTCAAATAGGCGGGGAGTGTGCTCACGAGCGTTTTACCTTCGCCCGTGCACATCTCGGCGATCCTGCCTTGATGCAGAGCGATACCGCCGATGATCTGGACGGGATAATGCTTCATCTTCAAGACGCGCATCGCAGCCTCGCGCACCACCGCATAAGCTTCGGGGAGCAATTCGTCGAGAGTGGCGCCTTCCGCAAGCCGATTTTTAAACGCGGCGGTCATCCCCTTCAACGCTTCGTCCGACATGGAAGCAAAGCGATCCGCAAGGAGCTCCACTTGATCCGAGATCTTGGTCAGCTTCGCGATCTGCCTTTCATTCGCACTCTTAAATATACACATAGACATTCACCTCAAATACCATTGTACTATAAAGTATAGTATAAGTAAAATTATTTTAGGCGCAGCGCGACAGGATCCGCGCTTGCATTTTCCAAGTTGCCCTCTTTTCCGCATTCCTTCCGCCATCTTTCGACAAAGGGCAGGATGCTCATCCTTGCGATCTGTCGTCAGGTCTCTCCCGACGTCCGATCCCCCTGAAGAGGCGGCTTCTCCCGCGTGGTGGCGAAAGTGAGGGCATAGACTTTGCTTGCGCCCGCTTTCCGAAGGACGCGCGAAAGCTCGCTCGCCGTGGCGCCCGTGGTGAGGACGTCGTCCACGATCAGCACGCATTTCCCTTTCACAAGGGCGGGCTCGGTGACGACGAAAGCGTCCTTCACATTCGCTTCTCTCGCCTCTCTGCCTCCCGTCAGAAGAGAGGAGGTCAAAGTCTCTTTTACGCGCGCCGCCGCCTTCGCCGCAAGGGAAATGCCAAGGGAAGAAGAGATCTCTTTCGCAAGGAGCGCGCTTTGATTATATCCACGCTCTTTTTCCCTTTTTTCATGGAGCGGCACGGGGAGGATGACGTCCGGAGAGACGCCTTCCCGCAAGAGACGATCCGTCATATAACGCGCAAGCGGCGCAGCAAGATAACGCTTATTCTCGAATTTGAAAGCCATCACGAGATCCGCCGCGGCGCCCACGTAAGAAACGGGCGCAAAGGCGCGGTCGAAATGTTTTTCATGCGCCTCGCAGTCGAGACAATAATCCCCCTCTCCGAAAAGCTTTTTGCCGCATTTTAAGCAACGATCATCCTCGATGATCTCCATCTTTTGATAACAATTCGCGCAAGTCAAATATCCGTTTCGCGAGGGAAGTTCGCGCCCGCAAACGATGCAATTGAAATCTTTCACGAAGAGGAAAGAAAGGAGGCGCAAGATCTTATCCTTCATATCGGTCGGTCAAAAAACGCGTGAGCGCGGTGTGGCGCTTCTCGGTGTAATTATTCTTGATCATCTTGATGACGTGCTGTCTGTCCCCGACGAGGACGACGGCGCGTTTTGCGCGGGTGATCGCCGTATAAAGCAGATTGCGCGAGGTCACGATGGGATTATAACGCGAGATCGCCACAACCGCCACGGAGAATTCCGAGCCTTGGCTCTTATGCACGCTGATGGCATAAGCGAGGGCGAGCTCGTCGAGATCCCCCGCCGTATAGGTCGCCACCTTCCCGTCCTCGAACTGCACTTTGATCTCCGCTTCGGCGCGATCCACTTCCGATACTTTTCCGATGTCTCCGTTAAAGACGCCTTCGCCGATCTCGAAACCTTCGCCTTTGCGGAGCACCCAGCCGAGATGATAATTATTCACCATATGGATGACGCGATCCCCTTCGCGGAAGATCCTGCCGCCATGCATCAGCTCTTTCTTTTCCTGAGAGGGCGCATTCACCACCTTTTGCAATTCGGCATTTAGCTCCTCCACGCCGCCCTCGCCCTTTTTCAAGGGAGCGAGCACCTGCACTTCGGAGGGATCCAAAGCGAAATAACGCGGCAAACGCTCCGTGCAGAGCGAGATCACGTCCGTCACGACGTTCCCCTCTTCCGCAGGCACATTATCGAAGAAGAAATCGCGGCTTTTATTATCGAATTCGGGCACGTTTCCGCCGTTGATCATATGCGCGAAAAGCGCGATGTGGCTATCCGCGGACTGCCGATAGATATGCGTAAGATATTTCACGGGGATCTTGCCCGAAGCGATGATATCCGCGAGGATATTCCCCGCCCCGACGGAGGGAAGCTGATCCTTATCCCCGACGAGGATGAGCTTGCCGCCCACCGGCACGGCGCGCAAGAGCGCATTGAAGACATATTCGTCCGCCATGCTGATCTCGTCCACGATGATGACTTCCGCGTCGATCTTGACCTCCGAGGAATAATCCCCCGCGTGAAGCTCGAGAAGCCGATGGATGGTCTTCGCTTCCGCGCCCGTCGCTTCGCTCATCCGCTTCGCCGCGCGCCCCGTCGGCGCGGTCAGCGCGAAAGAATAACCTTTGCCCTGCAAAAGCTCGATGATACATTTGATAATGGTGGTCTTGCCCGTCCCGGGACCACCCGTGATGACCACGCAGCCGTTATTCACCGCCGCCGTGATGGCTTCCCGTTGCGCGGAATGGAGGGTGACGCCCTGCTTTTTTTCAAAGGCGGAGATCTCCTCCTCGAGATCGAGATCCAGCCTGATCCCCGTCTCCATCAAACGGAAAAGATTCTTCGCGATGCTTTTCTCGAGATTATAATACGTCTTCAGCATCACACCGTTCATTCTGTAATCATTGAGATAAACGAGAGTGCCGTCCAGCTGCATCTCGTCTAAAACGGCGAGCACGACAGACTCCCGATCCTCGTCGAAGGCGAGGAGCTTCATCGTCTCTCGAAGGAGCATCCCCGCGGGAAGATACGTATGCCCTTTCGTGGACGCCGCGCTCTTCAAAACGTGCACGATCGCCGCATTGATGCGGAAGGTGCTGTCCTTCTCGATGCCCATCGCGAGCGCGAGCATATCCGCCGTGGCGAAGCCTACGCCGTCCACGTCCTCGATGAGGCGGAAGGGATTACTCCTGACCACCTGCTCCGTCAGCCCTTCATAGGTCTTATAAATCTTCAAAGCGAGATTTAAGGAAATGTCATAGCTCTGCAGAAAAATGATGGTCTGCTGCATCGAACGGAACCTGCCGTATTGCTCCCCGATGCTCTCCGCTTTCGCACGGCTGACCCCGCGCACTTTCACGAGCTCCTGCGGAGCGAATTCGATGATCTCGAAGGTCTTTTCCCCGAAATACGAAACGATGGCGAGCGCCGTCTTCTCCCCTACGCCCTTGAAAAGACCGCCGGAAAGATATTTCACCATGCTCTCCCTGCCCGTCGGAGGGGAGACCTTCACGCTCGTCGCTTTGAATTGTTCGCCGAAGCTACGGTTCACCACCATCTCTCCCGTCATCATCACGCGCTCCCCCTCTGTCACAGGCGGAAAGATCCCCACGCAAGTGATCCGCTTGGGGGTGGAAACATTGGCTACGGTGTAGCCGTTCTCCGCGTTTCGGAAGATGATGCTTTCAATGGTGCCGATGAGTTCCATAATAGAATTATTATACCATAATATCTCGCTTTATGTAAATAAGCGCAGGCGAAACGCTTGCGCTTCATTTGACGTCATCTCGAAAAAGCAAAGCAAAAGATCAAATGACCTCGACTTGACGCAAAAAATCGACGGAAGCAGAGAGCCATTCCTCCGCTTCATACCCTTTCGCAAGATTCAGCCCGTGGGCGCCTTTTCGATAAAGGCAGAGCTTATGCAGGACGCCCTTTTCTTCAAGCGCCGCAGCGTAACGAAGGCTATTCTCATACGGGACGAAATCATCCTCTTCCGTATGCCAAAGAAAGGTCGGGGGCGTCGCCTGACTTACGCGGTATTCCAAAGAAAGGAAGCGGCGGAGCGCCTCGTCCTTCCCGCAGAGATTCATAAAAGACATTTCGTTTCGGACTCCCTCTTCCGCCGAGATGACGGGATAAGAGAGGACGCAAGCGTCGGGGCGGGCGTCGAGCTCTCTGAGCTTAGGATGAATGGATTCGTCCGCATAAAGGCAGGACAAGGTCGCCGCAAGATGGGCGCCCGCAGAGAAGCCGCAAACCGCCACTTTGTCCGACACGCCGAGCTCCGCTTTGTGGCGCCTGATATAGGAAAGCGCCATGACGGCTTCATTCAGTTGGGTCGGGAACTTAAAATACTTGATGGAATAATTCAGCACAAAGGTGCGAAAACCGCGCTCCGCATACGCCTCCGCGACATTCTCCCATTCCGAATGCGAATTATTCTTATAGCCGCCGCCGGGGAAGATAAGCATAGCGGGCTTCGTCTCGGACGCATCCGTGTCGTAGCAATACAATCGTCCCGCCACCTGCTTCCGCCGACATAAAAAAAGGTGCCCGATCCGCTCTCGAAAGCTCGTCGGGAGGAGCACTGCATCGCGCTTACTCACACCGAACTCTCGGTAAAGATCGACCACCTCTTCTCTCATTTCTTCTCTTATTATTTCAACAAAGCGCGAATGGCATCCGCTTTATCCGTCTTCTCCCAAGGGAAACCTTCCCTGCCGAAATGCCCGTAATTCGAAGTCGCGCGATAGATCGGGCGACGAAGCGCGAGGGTATCGATGATCGCCGAGGGACGCATATCGAAAACTTTCCGCACGATCTTTTCAAGCTCGCTGTCGGGGAGAACGCCCGTGCCGAAGCTATTCACGTGGAGGGAAATGGGATGCGCCACGCCGATGGCGTAAGACACCTCGAGCTGCATTCTCTCCGCCGCGCCTGCCGCCACCATATTCTTACAGACATAACGCGCCATATACGCCGCGCTTCTGTCCACTTTGGTGGGATCCTTGCCGGAGAATGCGCCGCCGCCGTGGGGGCAATATCCGCCATAAGTATCCACGATGATCTTTCTGCCCGTAAGCCCGCTGTCCCCGTGCGGCCCGCCCGTGACGAACCTGCCTGTCGGGTTCACGTAAATGAGGGTATTCTCGTCGAGAAGCTCCGCGGGGATCGCCGCTTTGATGATCTTCTCTTCCACGTCCTTGCGGAGGACGTCGATATCCACGTCGGGGTTATGCTGCGTGGAGACCACGACGGTATGCACTCTCTTGGGCACGCCGCCTTCGTATTCCACGGTGACTTGCGCCTTGCCATCGGGACGGAGATACTTGATCTCCCCTTTCTTCCTCGCCTCGGTGAGACGTAACGTGAGCTTATGCGCGAGCATAATGGGGAGAGGCATCAGCTCCTTGGTCTCACGGCAAGCATAGCCGTACATCATCCCTTGATCGCCTGCGCCGATGAGATCGTATTTATCCCCCGAAGCGCTGTCCGTGCTCTTATCCACGCCCATCGCGATGTCGGGAGACTGCTCGTCCAAGGAGACCATCACGGAGCAAGTGTCCGCGTCGAATCCCATCTCACTATTCACGTATCCGATGTCGCGCACGACTTCGCGCACGATCTTTTGGACATTCGGACAAGCGGAAGAAGTGATCTCGCCGACGACGATCACGATGCCCGTCGTGACGACGGTCTCCGCGGCGACTCTGGCAGCGGGATCCTCTTTCAGGATCGCATCGAGAATGGCGTCGGAGATCTGATCCGCCACTTTATCGGGATGTCCTTCCGTAAAGCTTTCGCTTGTAATCAATCTTATGTCTTTCATCTTTCCTATTACGTTAATGAGGGGCGGTCTATGCCGCCCCCATTTTCTCTTTCAACTTCGGGATCAGTCCAAATAAGGCTTGGCTTCTTCTGCGTTGCTGTCCACGAGCACGCCGGGCTGAACGGTCACATTCGCATAGGACTTGAGACCGGTACCCGCGGGAATGAGCTTGCCGAGGATGACATTCTCCTTCAAGCCGAGGAGCGGATCCACCTTGCCCTTGATCGCGGCTTCGGTGAGCACTCTCGTGGTCTCCTGGAAGGAGGCGGAAGCAAGGAAGCTATCCGACGCGAGAGAGGCTTTCGTGATGCCGAGGAGGGTACGCTTCGCCGTGGCGGGCTCTCCGCCGAGGGCGAGCACTTTCTGGTTATTCTCCTCATAGGTGGAGATATCCACGAGTTCGCCGGGGAGGAAGTCCGTATCGCCCTGCTTCTCGATCCTCGCTTTGCGGAGCATCTGACGAATGATGATCTCGATGTGCTTATCATTGATGTCGACACCGGAGAGGCGGTAAGCGTCCTTGACCTCGCGAATGAGGTAATCCTGCACGCCCTTCACGCCGCGGGTGCGAAGCATGTCTTGGAGATTGATGGCGCCCTGCGTGAGCTGTGCGCCGCATTCGATCTGCTGTCCGTCGGTCACGAGCACTTTCGCATTGATGGCAGGAACGTACTCTTTTCTATCTTGATCGTTCTCGACGATGATCGTGCGTCTCTTCGCCTTCTCGCCGACATTCTTCTCGCCGATGGTCACGACGCCCGCGATATCCGAGATGATGGCTTGCGCCTTGGGATTGCGGCATTCGAAGAGCTCTTCGACGCGCGGAAGACCCTGCGTGATATCTTCGCTGGACGCGACGCCGCCGGTATGGAAGGTACGCATCGTAAGCTGCGTGCCCGGCTCGCCGATGGACTGCGCCGCGATGACGCCGACCGCTTCGCCGATCTTGACGGGATTTCCGCTCGCCATATTCTTGCCGTAACACTTACTGCAGAGACCCGCGGAGCACTTACAAGTGAAGACGCTTCTGATCTTGACGCTCTCGATGCCCGCCTTCTCGATGATATCCGCAGCTTCTTCGCTGATCATCGTATCCTTCGGCACGATCTCCTCGCCCGTCGTGGGATTCACGATGGCGTCGATGGTGTATCTGCCGATGATCCTATCGCGAAGCTTCTCGATGAGGTCGCCTCTGCCACCGTAAATGGCGCTAACGACGACGCCCTTCTTATCGCCGCAATCCATCTCACGAATGATGACGGACTGCGAGACATCCACGAGCCTACGCGTGAGGTAACCGGACTCTGCCGTCTTCAGCGCGGTATCCGCGAGACCTTTACGACCGCCGTGGGACGAGATGAAGTACTCGAGGGCGGAGAGACCTTCACGGAAGTTGCTCTTAACGGGGAGCTCGATGGTCTTACCGGTAGGATCTTTCATAAGACCGCGCATGCCGGCGAGCTGACGGATCTGCGACATATTACCACGAGCGCCGCTCTGCTCCATCATCTTGATGGGGTTAAACTTATCCCAGCATTTCGAGAGCGCGTCGGTCACGTCGTCCGTCACCTTGTTCAGATGGCGATGACCTGCTTGATCCTCTCTGCGTCCGTGATATGACCACGACGGAAGAGCTTCTCGACCGCCGCGACCTTCTCCTCCGCGTCCGCGATGATCTGATCCTTCTCTTTGGGAATATGCATATCGAAGACGCTGGTGGTCAAAGCGCCGATCGTAGAATACTTAAAGCCTTGCGCCTTGATCTTATCAAGCACAACGGCGGTCTCGGTGCTTCCCTTATATTTGAAGCACTTCTCGACAATCTGTCCGAGCTGCTTCTTGCCGACGAGGAAGTCGATCTCCAAAGCAAGATAATTCTCCGGCTTCGTCCTATCCACGAAATGCAGATCCTGCGGGATCGCATCGTTGAAGATGATCCTACCGAGGGTGGTGTGGATCCTGCCCGTATAGGTCTTGCCGTCGATCTCCTTGGAGACGCGCACCCAGATCTTCGCCTGAAGCTCAATGTCTTTATGCGCATAAGCGAGCTTCGCCTCGTCCACGCTCATAAAGTACTTGCCCTCGCCCTTCGCGCCTTCTTTCTCGATGGTGAGATAATAGCTGCCGAGGATCATATCCTGCGTCGGGGTCATAACGGGCTTGCCGTCCGAAAGCTTCAAGATGTTATTCGTCGAGAGCATCAGGAAGCGAGCTTCCGCCTGCGCCTCGATGGAGAGAGGCACGTGCACAGCCATTTGGTCACCGTCGAAGTCCGCGTTGAAAGCGCCGCAAACAAGGGGATGGAGCTTGATGGCTCTGCCTTCCACGAGCACCGGCTCAAAGGCTTGGATACCGAGACGGTGAAGCGTCGGAGCACGGTTCAGAAGGACGGGATGATCCTTGATGATATCTTCGAGGACGTCCCAGACCTCATTGCGCGCACGCTCGACATAACGCTTCGCATTCTTGATATTATTGCAGATATTGCGCTCCACGAGCTCCTTCATGATGAAGGGCTTGAAAAGCTCGAGCGCCATCTCCTTGGGAAGACCGCATTGATAGAGCTTGAGCTCGGGACCGACGACGATAACGGAACGACCGGAATAATCCACGCGCTTACCGAGCAAATTCTGACGGAAGCGACCTTGCTTACCGCGAAGCATCGCGGTGAGGGACTTGAGCTCACGGCTCCTATTGCCGGTATTCGACTTCGCCTTCTTGCTATTGTCGATGAGGTTATCCACCGCCACTTGGAGCATACGCTTCTCATTGCGGATCATCGCGTCCACGCCGCCCGTCTGCAGGAAGTGCTTCAGACGCCTATTCCTGCTGATGACGAAACGATAGAGGTCGTTGAGGTCGCTCGTGGCGTACCTGCCGCCGTCAAGGGGCACCATCGGGCGGAGCTCCGGCGGAAGCACGGGAAGCGCCTCGATGATCATCCATTCGGGCTTGCTGCCCGTGGCTTTGAAAGCTTCCAAGATATCCAGCTTCTTCGCGAGCTTCATTCTCTTGGGCGCTTGCGCATTATCCTTCTTAGAGGTCTGATCCTCCGCGATCTCCTTGCGAAGCGCAGCGATCTCGGCGTCGATATCGATGTCCATAAGGAGCTGCTTGATGCTCTCCGCACCCATGCCCACTTTGAAGCTGCCTTCGCCGTATTCCTCGATCGCCTCGCGATACTTGATGTCATTCAAGACGTCTTTCTTCTTGAGCGGGGTCGTGCCGGGATCCATGACGACATAGCTCGCATAATAGACCACTTGCTCCACCTCTTTCGGCGGCATATCGAGAATGGTGGCGATGCGGCTCGGCGTGCCTTTGAGATACCAAAGGTGCGCGACGGGCGCCGCGAGCTCGATATGACCCATGCGCTCACGACGCACTTTGCTCTGCTCGACTTTCACGCCGCAACGATCGCAGACCACGCCCTTATGGCGGATCCTCTTATACTTACCGCAGGCGCATTCCCAGTCCTTGGTCGGCCCGAAGATCTTCTGGCAGAATAAGCCGTCCGGCTCGGGCTTTTGCGTCCTGTAATTGATGGTCTCGGGCTTGGTGACCTCGCCGCAAGACCACTCCCTGATCTTTTCGGGAGATGCAAGTCCTATCTTGATAGAATCGAAATTATTTATTTCAAACATATAGCTTTACCCCCATTAAAAGATGCTGTCTTCGTCTTCGTCATCCACACCGAAGAGATTCTTGATATCCGCTTCGTCCGCGATGGTCTCGAACGGGCTGTCGGTATCGTCCTCGTCCACCGTATCTTCTCCGAAGATATTGCCGAGGTCGATCATCGTGTCCGCAGGCTCCGCCGCGGCTTCCGTCGTCGGAAGATCCTCAATGGTGTCCGGGATCTCCTGATCATTCTCGCCGAGCGCGCGAATGTCAAGACCCAAAGAACGCATCTCTCTTACGAGCACGCGGAAGGACTCCGGAATGCCCGGCTCGCTGATATTCTGCCCCTTGGTGATGGAGGCATAAGCCTTCTCTCTGCCGCTGACGTCATCCGACTTGACGGTGAGCATCTCTTGCAGGATATTCGCCGCGCCGTACGCTTCGATCGCCCAGACTTCCATCTCGCCGAGACGCTGTCCGCCGAACTTGGCTTTACCGCCGAGCGGCTGCTGCGTGACAAGGGAGTAAGAACCCGTGCTTCTCGCGTGGATCTTATCGTCGACAAGGTGCGCGAGCTTCAGATAATACATATATCCGATCGTGACTTTATTCTCGAAGGGCTCGCCGGTACGTCCGTCGAAGAGCTGCACCTTGCCGTCTGCGGGAAGCCCATTGGAGACGAGGAGCTCTTTGATCTCGGACTCATCCGCGCCGTCGAAGACGGGCGTCGCGATCTTCCAATCCAGCATCTTACAGACAAGACCGAGGTGGACCTCCAAGACCTGTCCGATATTCATACGAGACGGAACGCCGAGCGGGTTCAACACGATCTGAAGCGGAGTGCCGTCCGCCATGAAAGGCATGTCCGCCTTCGGGAGGACGCGAGAGACGACACCTTTATTTCCGTGACGTCCCGCCATCTTATCACCGACGGAGATCTTACGCTTTTGCGCGATGTAGACGCGCACGAGCTTATTGATACCCGCGGAGAGATCAGCTTTGTTCTGCTTGGTGAAGACTTTTACGTCCACGACCACGCCGTACTCACCGTGCGGCACGACGAGGGACACGTCTCTGACCTCTCTCGCCTTCTCGCCGAAGATGCTGCGAAGGAGCCTCTCTTCGGGGGTGGGATCGGTCTCGCCCTTCGGAGCGACCTTACCGACGAGGATATCGCCCGCATGGACTTCCGCGCCGATACGAATGATACCGTTCTCATCGAGATCTTTCAGCATATCTTCGCTGCGATTCGGGATGTCGCGGGTGATCTCTTCGTCACCGAGCTTGGTGCTACGCGCTTCGGTGTCGTACGTGCCGATATGGATGCTCGTGAAGACGTCGTCGCGCACGAGCTCATCGCTAATGAGGACCGCGTCTTCGTAGTTATATCCTTCCCAGGTCATAAAGCCGATGAGGATATTCCTTCCGAGCGCAAGCTCGCCGTTCTGCGTGGCGGGACCGTCCGCGAGGACGTCGCCTTTCTTGACCGCCTGCCCCACTTTCACAACGGGCTTTTGATTGATACAAGTCTCGTGGTTCGAGCGCTGGAATTTCAAGAGCTCGTAGGTCTTCACGTCGCCCGCGTCGCTTCTCACCGTGATGGAATCGCCGCAGACGGAAGTGACCACGCCGTCGAAATCACTGAGGATCACGATGCCGCTGTCATGCGCGATCTTATACTCGATGCCCGTGCCGACGATCGGCGCTTCGGGACGGATAAGAGGCACTGCCTGACGCTGCATGTTCGAGCCCATGAGCGCGCGGTTCGTATCGTCATTCTCAAGGAAGGGGATCAGAGACGCCGCGACGGAAACGAGCTGTTTCGGCGAGGTGTCGAGGAAATCCACTTTCGAGGCTTCGACGTTACGGATCTCTTCGCAGATACGGCAAGATACGATGGGGTTCAGGAGTCTGCCGTCCGGACCGATGGGCTCGGTGGCTTGTCCGATGATGTAATTATCCTCCACGTCCGCCGTCATATAGACGATCTCGTCCGTGACGATGCCCGTCGCCTTGTCGATCTTTCTGTACGGGGTCTCGATGAAGCCGTATTCATTCACGCGAGCATAGGTGGACAAAGAAGAGATAAGACCGATATTCTGACCTTCCGGCGTCTCCACGGGGCAGAGCCTGCCATAGTGGGAGTGGTGAACGTCACGGACTTCCATGCCCGCTCTCTCGCGGTTCAAACCGCCGGGGCCCAAAGCGGAGAGCTTACGCTTATGGGTGAGCTCCGCGATGGGGTTCTCCTGATCCATAAACTGGGAAAGCTGCGCGCTATTGAAGAACTCCTTGATCTTCGCGGTGACCGGCTTCACATTGATGAATTTCTTGATCTCCGCTTCGTCCGCATTCGTCGTATTCATCTTCTCGATGATCTGACGCTCCATATTCTGGAAACCTTTCCTCATCTCGTGCTGGAGGAGCTCGCCGACCGCACGCACGCGCCTATTCGCAAGGTGGTCGATATTGTCATAAACGCCCACGCCGTGCGGCAAGTTCAGGTTATAATTCACAATGGCGATGATGTCGTCCATACGGATCTGACGGGAGACGAGGCGATCCGCATTCGCGCGAATGGCTTCTTCCTTCTCTTCCGCCGTCTCGAGACCTTCCCAGATCTCCATCAGGGTGGGACGATGGACGTGCTCCAAGATGCCGAGGGACTTGGGATCCTTGTCGATATACGCGGCGAGATCCACGGTGTTATTGCCGATGATCTTCACCTTCGCGCCGTCCGTGCCAACGACGTATGCGACGTTCACGCCGGCATTTTGGATCTCCCAAGCTCTCGCAAGGTCGATGGACGTGCCCTTTTCCGCGAGCACCTCGCCGTACTCGTCGACGATGTCCTCCGCGAGCTCTTTCTCCGCGATACGAGCGGCAAGCGAGAGCTTCTTATTGTATTTATTTCTGCCGACCCTCGAAAGATCATAGCGCTTCTTGTCGAAGAAGATGCCGGGGATATTCGCCTCAACGCCTTCCTTCGTGATGATCTCGCCGTTCTTGATGGTCTTATAAAGCTCGGTCTTCGCTTCGAAGAGATCGCGCTCCGTATCCTTATCGCGAGCCATCGTGGACTTCATGATATCGTCGTCCGCGCCGAAGACGTCGAGAAGGGTCTCGTCATCCGTCAATTCAAGCGCGCGAAGCATCAAAGACGCCGTGACTTTCTTCTTGCGGTCCACCTTGACATAGAGGACTTTATTCGCGTCCTGCTCGAACTCCATCCAAGCGCCGTTCTTCGGGATGACCGTGCACTTATACGTGACGCCGCCGTCCTTATCCACTTCCTTTTCGAAATAAACGCCCGGGCTTCTGACGAGCTGGCTCACGATGACGCGCTCCGCGCCGTTGATGACGAAAGAGCCCGTCTCCGTCATGAGGGGGATGTCGCCCATGAAGATCTCATCCTCTTTGATGAGGTCTCCCTTCTCACGGATCGTCAAACGCACCTTCACGCGAAGCGGCGCATTGTACGTGACGAGGTTCTCGCTCTTACAAGCTCTCGCCGAGAAATGGGGCTCTTCCACCCGATACTCGCCGAACTCCAAGATGAAACGCTCGCCGCCGTTCGTCGCCCTCTGCACGATGGGGGAGAACTCGTCGAAGATCTCACGGAGCCCTTCTTCCAAAAACTTCTTATACGAACTTTTTTGCAGCTCGATAAGATACGGGAGATCGAGGATCTCCTTCGTTTTGGAGAAGCTCATTCTTTCCACGTTGCCGTATTTTACCTTATGAACAGACATTGAAACTCACTCCTTAAAATTTGTAGCTTTCTGCGTTATGCCCTTTCTCGCCTCTCACCTACGGTGATATAGGAAAAATCGGCTCAAAAACGGCTTTTCCGTATAATAGCACAGCTTATAATGATAATGTCGAGTCGTCAATAAGTCAAGCACTTTTTCAAAATAATCCCGAAAACCGCGCGAAAAGAGAGTCGTAAACGGGCTTTTCGATGCGCCGACGCAAAATTTTTTAATTAATTTTTCTTAATTTTTCTTCTTTTGTTCGCGTTTTCCTCGAAAAAAAGAGGTCAAAAGCGCTCCGCATTCTTCCGCGAGCACGCCGCGGGTCTCCTGCGGGCGATGGTTCAAAGGGTAATCCGCGGGCAGATCCGCGAGACTCCCGAGGAAGCCGTATCTGAGGTCGGGCGCGCCGTAGACTACGCGATCCAAACGGCTGTTCACGATGGCGCCCGCGCACATCGCGCAGGGCTCGAGCGTGACGTATAAAGAGCAGCCTTCCAGCCACCAATTCCCCACCTTTTTCGTCGCTTTTTCGATGGCGACGATTTCGGCGTGGCGCACGGCGGAATTTCGCTTCTCTTTTTCATTATGGGCGCGCGCAATGACGACGCCGTCTTTCACGATGACCGCGCCGATGGGGACTTCGTCCGCCGCGTACGCCTTCTCCGCCTCTTGCAAGGCGATCCGCATAAAATCTTCGTCCGTCCGCTTCCCTTTCATCGAGCGATCCCCCCAATGAGCGTGATCAAGAGCACGGCGCCTTCCGCGATCGCCGTCGCATAAAGAAAGGCATTATCCCTCAAGGTGGCTTTCCCATTCGGCATATAGCCGTCCACCGTGATGACCCCGAAGAGCTTACGCTCCGAGATCGGCTTCTCCCGCTTGCGGGAAAGATATTGCAAGATGCGGATGATCCCATAAACCCCCGCCACCATCACCACCACGGTCAAGAGGAAAGAGAGGGCGTTCGAAGCGGAGAGCAGAGACTTGTACCACACGCCGAAACGCGTCGCCTTTTGTTCGGAATAATCCAAGAAAACGGCGACGGCGTTATTTGCGAAATGCGCGACCATGGCGGGAAGGATCGACCCCGTCTTCAAGACGACGAGCGCGAAGAGGATGCCTCCGAAAGTGGCGTATATCATCTGCGCGGGATTCTCATGCATAAGCCCGAAAAGAAGGGCGGAAAGAATGACCGCCGTATATTCGGAGCCGCGATCCTCCAAGCCGGATAAAAGCACGCCGCGATGGGTGAATTCCTCAAAAACCGCGGGCAAAGCTGCCGTAATGAAGAAATAAACGAAGAGATCGCCCACGCCGCCGTAGATCGCTCCCGCAGAGACCGGACGCGTATACCCGACGACCACGAAGATAAGATTGGTCAAAGCGTTAAACGCCATCGTGAAGGGCGTGATCAGGAGCGCGATCCCGAGGGTGACAAGTAAAGTGGATTTTACATCCTCCGGCTTTTTATAACGCATATAGCGGAAGGTATCCGCCACGCTGAGCCCCTTCTCCCGCACGAAAAGAAGGACGGCAAGGGGCACGATCCCCATGCAGACCACCTGCGAGATCAAGGAATAAAAGACGTCCGCGTGATAATCCGAAAGTTTCGAGACCCCGGGGAGAAACATCAAAAGCTGAAAGATCAATAAGCTGAACATGGACGCCGCATAGGCGAGAAGATGTCGAAAACGCCTGCTCATTTTTGCATGACCTCCGAGACCACGTTCGCAACGAGGAGCAAAAGCAACGTCCCGACGAGAAGGGCGGGCGGGATCCAAGCGCCTTTCTTTTCCGAGGAGGCGGCTTCCTTCCCCTCCCCTTCCGACAAAGATGCGACCGCGCCATCTTCGACTGCGCGCTCCGTCTGCGAAAGTCCCGCCTGATCCGACATTTTTTTCAAAAGGAAGAGAAGCCCCGCGAGCAAGATCCAGCTTGCGACGAGCACCGCCGCGAGGACGCCGCCTTTCAGCCCCGACGAGAGATCCGCCGTGAAGTACCCGTACGCGCGCGTACCTATTTTATTATGCAGATAAAGATAATCGATCAATAAAGCGCAGGCGTTATTCGCGCCGTGGACCACCGCGCCGGCATAAATGCTGCCCGTGAGCCAGACCAAGTACCCGATGACCGCGCCGAGACAGAATTGGTGGATCAGTTGGACGAGATTTCCGTGGAAAAGCGCAAAGACCGCCGCCGAAAAAAAGATCGCGAAAAGCGGAGAACGCTTTTTTGCGCCGGAGAACAAGACGCCGCGCATCATCACCTCCTCGCCGAGCATCGGCAAGAAAGTCAAAGCAAGCAAGGCGAGGACGAAAAACCCCGCATTGTCATAAGGGACGAAATACTGCGGCGTATAATCATATCCGAGCGCTTTCAGCCCCTGCGAAAGCAGCCCCGCAAGGGGCGCAAAAGCGAAAACGCAAAGCACCGCCGCCAAAAGGAAGAGCGGAAAAAAATAAGGTTTCGGCGGTCTCTTGACCCCCGTGAGCTCCGCAAGATCGGAACCGAACGCCCGCGTGGCGACTAAGCAAACGACGAAGAAAACGAGCTGATTCCCGATGACGATCGTCCAATTCCGCGCGGTGTCCGAGAGCCCGAGCAAAAGCACAAAGCTCTGGAAAAGGATCTCCGCCCCGATCGCGATGAGGAGGATGAGAGACGCCGTCGTAAGCTCTATGTCTTTTCGCAATGCGATCTTTTCCTTCTTCATTTTTCTTTCCTACGCCTCGCCGAAAGCACCCGTCATTCGCTCGCCTCGATGACGCCGCCGCCGAGACACACTCCGTCTTGATATAAAACGGCGTATTGCCCTT
>JAGCXI010000032.1 GCA_017961365.1 Clostridia bacterium | reverse complement strand
GGGTCGGAACGCGGAAGCTCATACCGGTAAGTTTGCCGTTAAGGTCGGGGATAACTTTACCGACAGCCTTCGCCGCGCCGGTGGAAGAAGGGCTGATGTTGCCCGCAGCCGCTCTGCCGCCTCTCCAATCCTTCTTGGAAGGACCGTCGACGGTCTTCTGCGTAGCGGTGGTGGAGTGGACAGTGGTCATAAGACCTTCCACAAGACCGAAATTATCATTGATGACTTTCGCGATGGGCGCGAGGCAGTTCGTGGTGCAGGAAGCATTGGAAACGACCTTCATGTCCTTGTTGTACTTGTCGAGGTTCACGCCGCAAACGAACATCGGAGCGTCGCTGGACGGAGCCGTGATGACGACTTTCTTCGCGCCGCCGACGAAGTGAGCGGACGCCTTCTCCGTGGTGGTATTGATACCGGTGGCTTCTGCGATGTACTCGGCGCCGCAGCTCTTCCAATCGATATCGGCAGCATTCATCTGCGCGAAGATCTTGATCTTCTTGCCATTCACGATGAGCATATTGTTCTCTTTGTCGGTAGAGATCTCACCCTCGAACTTGCCATGGATGCTGTCATAACGAAGCATATAGACCATGTAATCGAGATCGATGAACGGATCATTGATACCCACAACCTGGACGTCGTCCCTGCCGCAAGCCGCGCGGAACACCAAACGACCGATCCTTCCGAAACCGTTAATACCTATTTTAACCATAAAACTACCTCCATTTAAGTTTGTTGATTAAATATTTTTTTATTTTATTACGAAATTATGCTTTACCCGCGCAGCCGAGCACGTCCTTGAGCTTATGACGGACGATCTCTTTGATATTCGCACGAGCGGGCTTCAAATACTCGCGGGGGTCGAACTTATCGGGATGCTCGTCAAAGAACTGACGGATCGTACCCGTCATCGCAAGACGCAAGTCGGAGTCGATATTGATCTTACAGACCGAAAGCTTCGCCGCTTCGCGGAGCTGCTCTTCGGGCACACCGATCGCATTCGGCATCTTGCCGCCATGCGCATTCACCATCGCGACGTACTCTTGCGGCACCGAGCTGGAGCCATGAAGCACGATGGGGAAACCGGGGAGTCTCCTGGAGACTTCCTTCAAAATGTCGAAACGAAGCGCGGGGGGAACGAGAATGCCCTTCTCATTCACCGTGCACTGCTCGGGCTTGAACTTATAAGCGCCGTGAGACGTGCCGATCGCGATGGCGAGACTGTCCACGCCCGTCTTTTCCACAAATTCTTCCACTTCTTCGGGACGGGTGTAAGAGCCCACCGCGTGGCTGACTTCGTCCTCGATGCCCGCAAGGGTGCCGAGCTCGCCTTCCACGACGACGCCATGAGCATGAGCGTATTCGACGACCTTCTTGGTCACGGCGATATTCTCCTCAAAGGAATGCGCCGAACCGTCGATCATCACGGAAGTGAATCCGCCGTCGATACAAGCCTTACAGGTCTCGAAATCCGGACCGTGATCGAGGTGAAGCACGATGGGGATCTCGGGGCATTCGATGACCGCCGCCTCCACGAGCTTCACGAGATAAGTATGATTCGCGTATGCACGCGCGCCCTTGCTCACCTGCAGGATGACAGGAGCTTTTTCCTCCTTACAAGCCTCGGTGATGCCCTGGACGATCTCCATGTTATTCACGTTAAACGCGCCGACCGCATAGCCGCCGTCGTATGCTTTCTTAAACATTTCGGTAGAAGTAACTAAAGGCATAATGACCCTCCAAAAAAATTCACTTCGTGTATTATAGCACGCGCCATTCTCGCTTGGCAAACGTTTATCCGCATTTTCCTATACTTTTCGCGCGAATCATACATAGGTGCGTGCGCGGCGCGCGTTCGCGGGCGCGGAAAGGGACGTTTCCCACCCTTTTTAAGAAAAAACGGGCTCGTCGAAAACCTTCCGACAAGCCCGCCTTCTACAAAAGAGAAACGCCGATCAGATCAAGTTCTCGGGGTTCAGCCCTTCGAGCTCGGGCAAGAGGAAACGACCGTCCTTGCGGATCAGCACGTCGTCGAACCAGATCTCGCCGCCGCCGCATTCCGGCGTCTGACAGAGCACGAGGTCCCAATGGACGGCGGACGTATTTCCGTTATAAGCGTCGTCATAGCAGCAGCCGGGCGTAAAATGGATGGAGCCCGAGATCTTCTCGTCGAAAAGGATGTCGCCGATGGCTTTCTTAATGCAGGGATTCAGTCCGAAGGAGAATTCGCCCACGTAGCGCGCGCCCTCGTCGGTGTCGAAGATCTTATTCGCCTCTTCGGTGTGATTCGCCGTGGCTTCCACGATCTTTCCATTCCGAAAGACCAGCCGCACGTCCTCAAACTTGATGCCGTCCTCGATGGAGGGCACGTTATAATGGATGACGCCGTTCACGCTGTCCTTGACGGGCGCCGTATAGACTTCGCCGTCGGGGATATTTCTCTCCCCTTTGCATTTCACCGCGCCGATCCCCTTGATGGAGAACGTGAGATCGGTGTCTAGCGCGACGATGCGGACTTTATCCGTCTTATTCATCAGCTCCACGAGCGGGGTCATCGCCTCGCCCATCTTTTTATAATCGAGACAGCAGACGTCGAAATAAAAATCCTCGTACGCCTCCGTGCTCATGCCCGCGAGCTCGCTCATCCCCTCCGTGGGATAGCGCAGGATCACCCATTTCGTCTTTTTGACGCGGAGGTCGTGATGGACGGGATGGGCATAATACTTGGAATACGCCTGCATGATCTCTCCATTCGCGTCGGACAGCTCGAAGCTATTCTCCCCGCCGCGCACGCCGATATACGCCTGCATATCGCGCATCTTCATCTCGTCGTATTTCGCCATACGCTTGAAGAGCTCTTCGCTTCCGCCCTTCATGATCTCGCGCTTGATCTTATTATCCCCGATGGACACGAAAGGATATCCGCCCGCCGCATAGACTTCCTGCACGAGCAGATATATAAATTGATAAGGCACGCCGGACGCCTCGATGAGGACATTCTCTCCCGGCTGCACTTCACAAGAGTAATTCACGAGGTTCTTCGCAAGCAAACGTTGTCTTTTATCTGTGATCATATCTTCCCTCCGAATGATTATTTGCCGCGCACGGATTTCTTTATGCACGGCATCATTATATACGCCGAGCGCATTTTTCGCAAGAAAAAGCGCCGCTTATCTTATTATCTTTTATCCACCGTGACGAAATACTCGTATTCCGTATGGAACTCTCTTTTTAAAAGCGAGATCACGGAGTCGGCGGTGGCGTCGGACGTCCAGGGGACCTCCGCGTCGAAATAAACGCAGAGCTTTCCCTCTTC
Source organism: Clostridia bacterium (assembly GCA_017961365.1). Lineage (GTDB taxonomy): Bacteria > Bacillota > Clostridia > Christensenellales > CAG-1252 > CAG-1252. Next base: position 15,083 of record JAGCXI010000032.1, on the reverse strand, counting down.
CTTACGCAGTCGGAAATCGTGGATGGCGAGAAGATCCGTCCTTTCCGCGAGGAAGGCGCGAAGCGCTTCTTTAAGCTCCGCCGCCGCGGCGAGATCCTCCGACTGCGGATCGACATGCGCCACGAGGGTCAGCCCCATCTCCGCAGAGATCTCACGCTCGATGCGATCCACGAGGTCATGCGCGTCGGAAAGCGTCATATCGGCGGAAACTTCCACGTGTAAAACAGCGTAAATATGCGCCGCGCCATAGCTATGCACCACGATGTCATGCACGCCCAAAACGCCTTCATAAGCAAGCGCTTTTTCGCGCAGTCCCTCCACCGTGCTTTCGAGCGGAGCGTCTCCGAGAAGAGGATCCACGCTCTCCTTCAATACCTTGATCGCCGAAGCGAGGATAAAGACCGAGATCACCGCGCCGAAATACCCGTCCGCATTCCATCCGACGACGTCGAAAAGAAGGGTGGAAAGAAGAGCGACGAGCGTGCTCGCAACGTCCCAAACGCTGTCCGCCGCCGCGGCTTTCATCGGGAGGGAACGGGTCTTGCGATAGGTGACGGCATAGATCGTCGCCTGCCCGCCTTTTACAAGCGCGGAAAATGCGAGAATGACATAGACGTACGCGCCGACCGACTGCAGCGGATGCGGCGAAAAGATCGAAGTGACGGATTCTTTGAGGAAAAGCGCGCCGATCATCATCATAATGACCGCGATGACGAGCGCCGCCACGTACTCGAAACGGGCATGCCCGAAAGGATGTCCTTTATCCGCGGGACGGGAGGAGATCTTATAGCCGACCACCGTCACCACGCTGCTCGCGCCGTCGGAAAGATTATTGAGCGCGTCGGCGACCACGGTGATGCTGCGCACGAGGATGCCCACGACGAGCTTCGCCGCGAAAAGCAAGACGTTCGAGAAGACGCCGAAGACGCCCGCTCGCATACCTTCTTTATATCCGCTCGCTCGAAGCTCACACTCTTTTTCTTTCTTTTTTTCCATATTTTAAGTATACGCCGTTCTTGCGAAAATGGCAATCAAAGCGCGAAAAGAAGGATGCCGAACGTCGCAAAAACAACGGCGCCCGCGACAAGCTTCACTTTCGGTCGCGCGAGGCTGTATTTTCCCACGAAGAGCAAAGTCGCGTAATATAAAACGATCTCCCACGTCGCGAAGGAATGCTCGCCGGTGACATTAAGAGAGGCGCCCCATTCCCCCATCTCGATCATCGCGAGAGGGAGCGATCTCAGCATGATAAGCACGCCGCCGAATCCGGAATACAATGCCGCGAGCGGAAGCAGGATCAGCGTCAAAAGATAAGTCAACGATGCGAGCGGCACGATGAGGACATTCAGAAGAACGCCCAAGAGGGACACACTGCCGAAGATGGTCGCCGAGACGGGCAGGATCGCCACGCTTGTGCTGACGGAAAGCGCCAGCGCGGAAGCAAGAAAAGAGGGCATTCTTCTCTTCTTAAAAGCTCGCTCCAAGGGAGAAGCAAGGGACACGATGCCGAAAAGCGCGAGAAAACTCAAAAGGAAACTCACGTCGAAAAGATAAAGCGGACGAATGATGAGGATCAAGACCGCCGCAAAACTCAGCGCGGAAAGATCATCATAGCGCATGCCGAGGAGGGACGCCGTGAGATAAAGAAGGATCATGACGGACGCGCGCAAAACGGAGGGCGTAAAACCCGCGAGATAAGCATAAAATCCGAGGATCGGGATCATCACGAGAAGACGCACGTATCCTTTTGCTTTCAGCTTCTTCAAGAGAGAAAGGATCGCCGCCGAAAGCACGCCCACATGCAGCCCGCTCACCGCGAAAACGTGAGCGACGCCGACGGAACGCATGGTCTTCAGGTCCGCGCCCTCCATATAAGACGTGTCGCCGAAAAGCATGGCGTAAGAGAAGCCGTTCGCCCGATCTCCTTGATATCGCAAGAGCAGATCTCGGATCTTCCCGCGAATGCGCGCGGCGAGCGTCGGACGCCCCGGCGTGACGTCGCAAACGTCCGCCGTCATCGCGTATTTCTTTCCTTTTCGATATTGTAAAGCGTCAAATGCCGTCGAAAAGGTGATCTTGCGGATGGAAACGGAGCCGATCGCCGTGACGCGATCCCCTTCCGCGAGCGGCTTGTCCGTTTGGATCGTAATGCCGCCCGCATAGCGCTTGCCGCCGCAGGTCAATCCATCCGCTTCCGCATAATACACACCCTCTTCTTCCCGCACGCCGACGACGCGACAATGCACCGTGTAATATCCTTCCAATCCGACCTCGTTTCTCACGTGCAGCGCGGTGAACGCAGAGAGATAACCGACCACCAAAGTCAAGGCAAGCACCACCGCCACGCCACGCGTTAAAGAACGCGTAAAAACAAGGGCGACCAAGCATAAAAGAGCGACGGCTATGATGAGCGCCGCCGCAAGATAAGAGAGGGATATAGAGAATATGCCGAGGATAAGGAAAGCAGCGAATAAAGGAACGTACCGCAGATTGAAAAGTCTGAAGGGAACGTCCTTTCGCCCTGCCATATCAGATCCTGACGAAGATGACTTTCGCCTCGCCTTTGAGGACGCAATCGCCGTGCCCCGCGGGGATGAAGACGGTGTCGCCTTTTTCATAGCGCTCGCCTTCCGTCTCGAAAGCGCCGTCCAAAATGATGACCGCGATGAAGCTCTTCTCATTCGCATTCAGATGCGTTTCGCCGGAGATATCCGCGCTTTCGCAAGAAAAATATTCGCAGGAAGTGCGCTTATCGGGGACGTATTTCGTGAGTTTGGAGACTTTGACGCCCTTCTCCACGTGGAGCTCGCGCGGCTTCCCGTCCGCGCCCACGCGACCATAATCATAAAGGCGATACGTGAGATTACTATTCTGCTGGATCTCCGCGATCACGACGCCCTTCCCAATGGCATGAACGGTGCCCGCCTCGATGAAATACCATTCGCCCGCCTTCACAGGGATGAAATTTAAAGCCTCTTGGAGCCTATTCTCCGCGATCAAACGGCGGAATTCCTCCTCCGTCAGATCTCGATTGAAGCCAACGTAAAGCCCCGCGCCTTCCTCCGCCTCCGCGACATACCACATCTCGGTCTTGCCATAGGAATTCTCATGCGCAAGGGCGTATTCATCGCTGGGATGGACCTGAACGGAAAGATTGCTCTTCGCGTCGATGAGCTTGATGATCATCGGGAAGCGCTCGAAAGCCTGCGCATTCGTGCCGATGAGCGCGCGATCCTTCTCGAAAAGATCCGCGAGGTCAAAGCTCTCGCCCTGAAATCCGCTCGTGCCGTCCTTATGCGCCGCAAGCTCCCAACTCTCCGCCACCACGGCGAGATCGGAATCTTTATGGAAATTTGTCTTGAGTTTCGTGCCGCCCCAAATATAATCTTTAAAGGCGGGCAAAGTCTTCGTGATTTTCATGGCATTATCTCCCGCTTGAAATTATACAATGCCCCGCCTCCCTTGACAAGCGTATGACGGGAAAATGCCGCCGCGGCTTTCGAACTTCCGATTGACAAATCACGGGAAATCGCCTACAATGGTATTCATTCGGGGCTTCTTCCCCATATATCTTACGGAGAGTTGGCAGAGCGGTTGAATGCGGCGGTCTTGAAAACCGTTATAGCGCGAGCTATCTGGGGTTCGAATCCCTAACTCTCCGCCAAAGATGAAAAAGACGAACCTTCGGGTTCGTTTTTTCTTTGGCGGAGCGTTAGGCATTCTCACCCAAGGGTTCACGGCTTGCTTCGCTTCGCCCCTCCAGGGCGCGATCACAGATCTCGCCCCGCTTTGGCTAAAAACGCCGCACTGTGGCGTTTTCTTAACGCGTCGCGCCCTAACTCTCCGCCAAAGATGAAAAAGACGAACCTTCGGGTTCGTTTTTTCTTTGCGAATGAGCATTTTCGGGAAATGCGTTGTGCGCCATCAAGGCGTTTAAGCTCGGTTGAACTTATCTTTCGGCTGTTTACAACGCGGGCATTTCCAGTCCTCCGGCATGTCTTCAAAAGCGACGCCATCGTGTTCGGCGGGATCGTAGACATAGCCGCAGACGGAACAAACGTACTTCCCACTCGCCTTATTACCGACGAGATCCGCATTGGCAAGGATGGTCGGCACGGGATGATCCAGATCCATCACTCGCTTCCCTTCCAAATTCTCATAGCCTTGCGGGGTATGCGTTCCGCAGTAAACCGTCGGATGATTGCGAATAAATTCCCGCACCCGATTCAACGTCTCGCGCGCCGCCTGCCTATCCTCGTAGACGACGGATAGTTTATTGTTATATAGCGCCTCGTCCACGTATGTAATGTCGCCGTGCAGCATATAGTACAAGCCGTCCGATTCCACTATGACGACGCTATTGCCGAAGGTGTGTCCTTTCGCCTGAATGAAATATACGCCATCCGCTATCTTCTGACTGTGCGGGAAGTTATAATAGGCGCCGTCCGTATAGGAGACGGGGACGAGGGTATTCAGCCCCGATAGTTCCGCAGCGGATAGCTCATCCGCCGAGACATAGATCTTCGCATTCGGGAAGGACCTCAGCTCGCCCGAATGATCCGCGTGCTTGTGGGTCAGCAAGATCTTCGTCACCTGCTCCGGCTTGTAGCCGAGCGAAGCGAACGCCTCCATATAAGAGCATATATCTCTGCCCGTGTAGGCGAGACTCTCCGCCGTGGGCACCTCTTCGGGCATCCCCGCAGGCAATCCCGTATCCACGAGGATCACCTCGTCGCCGGTGTCGATAAGGTAATTCTGCAAACTGCCGCGATACCTGACATTTAGGTCGAAATGCTCGGGGCCTTCCTCTCCTCCGAAGGCGAAAGGCTGGGAGTAAAAGCCGTCCTTTCTGAACTTAATTGCTTTGATGATCATTATTATTTCTCCTTGTAGTACAATTTGCAATGGCACAGCCCCTCGAACTCCGGATCCGCGATCTGATTACGGAATTCTTGGCACATGCATTTGAATTCGGGACGTTTCCCAACGCGACAGGGACAATACCCGTCTTTCGCCTTCAGCCCTTCCTGTATGATCTTTACCGTTTCAACGTCTTCATTGAGTCTGATCTTCATATCCGTCGATCCTCCTGATCAAAGAGCGGCGGCTACCGCTTTCTTAACTTCCGCCATGTCTACCGTCGGCTCGAACCTAGCGATCACCTTCCCTTCCCTGTCCACAAGGAATTTGGTGAAGTTCCATTTGATATACGCCTTATCCCCGAACTTTTTATTATTCAAATTGGCGAACTTATTCAGGAAGAAGTTCTTTGCCCCCTTCCCGAATCCCTCGAAAGGCTTCTCGGTCGCAAGGAAAGCAAAGAGCGGGCTGGCCGTCTCGCCGTTGACGTCCACCTTAGCAAAGCGCGGGAAGTCTGTGCCGAACTTCATCGTGCAAAAGGCGTGTATCTCATCGTCGTCCCCCGGAGCTTGATCCGCGAACTGATTACACGGGAAGTCTAATATCTCGAACCCTTTGTCCTTCATCTCCTTATACATCGCTTCGAGCGGTTCGTAATGAGGAGTAAAGCCGCACCCGGTCGCGGTATTGACGATAAGCAATACCTTCCCTTGATACTCGGCAAGGCTGATGTCCTTCCCCTCTCTGTCTTTCACCACATAGTCGTATACTGTACTCATATTCATCCTCCTTTTTTATTTCTTATTATTGATCAATTCGTATAATGCCGAATATAGCCCCTTAGCCGTTTCGGGCGGGAGCCCGACGCAACCTGCCACTTGTAGCGGAATGAGCTTCGCCTTTTCTTGTAAGTCTTTCCCTTTTTCCGTTAAAGAAACGGTGACCACCCTGTCGTCCTCTTCGGCGCGCGTCCTGGTGATAAATCCCTCCTTTTCAAGCTTTTTCAAAAGGGGGGAAAGTGTGCCGTTGTCCAGCCACAGCTTTTCGCCGATCTCCCCGACCGAAAGCCCGTCCTGCTCCCATAACACCAAAAATACGAGATACTGCGTGTAGGTGAGCCCGAGCGGCTTTAAGAGCGGTGTGTAGAGAGACACCACGTTACGCGCCGCCGCATACAACGGGAAACACAGTTGGTTTTTCAGCTTCATCGCTTCCTTATGATCGTATTCCATCATTCCTTCATCCAATTATATTTTATGCGATTATATTTTATCAAACACATTTGAACGCTGTCAACTTTTTTTATTATTTTTCGTGAAGTACATTTTCATTCCCTACTTGGCGTAAAATGACACTTTTTCGTAATCAACAGCAGTGTGTGTTTATAGTAAACAAGTCGGAGCTTGCGGCGGCAACATCACCCCACAAAGCGGCGGTGCGCTTTGCGGGGGACCCCGAATACCGCCCGCTTCGCTCCGATATAAAGACACGCCCTTTTTTGAGCAAAAAAGTGACCGAGAAAGAGAGTCGATTTCTACCCGAGTTTTACCCAAAAAATGTCATTTGGCAGTATGCTCAAGTAAACACGGCTATTGAGAATTTTTGTAAAAAGTTGCAATTTTTCTCAACAGAAAGGCGCGCCGCTAAAAATTCAATTTTGGTTACTACCGCTCCGCCAAAAAATCTCGGGAACGATTTCCGAGATTTTTTTATCCAAACCGAAGTGTCGCGCGGTTTGGTATATCATCAAAGGCGGCTTCGCCTTTGTATATCATCAGCGCTTCAGGCGCTGTATATCATCACGGCTCTGCCGTGTATAAAAATAATCCGCTTCGATTTGATGATATGCAATTCTGACGAATTGATGATATGCACGCATTCGCGTGATAATATTGTTAAAACTAAAACTTTAAATACTATTCAGTCCCTTGTTTGTTTTTATTCCGTCAATATCATTTGGACGCCTGCGCGCTTGCACAAATCGGCGTCGGAAAGCGGATCGCGTCTTTATAAAAAGAGGACCGATTCTGAAATGCACCCCAAAAGTTGGACAGAAATGAAAACTTTTGGAGGTGCATTTTTATATGGCAAAGAAGAAACAATTTAACACACGGTATTCCCCTGCGTTCAAGATATCGAACACATTAGTGATCCATATCATTCGATGGTATTTTCCAATTTACTACGTTTTATTATTAAGAATCAATTACTAGATCTTTCATTTAACATTTTTATAAAATCTATCGCTAATTGTCGATCTTTTGGTGATAGCTCATTAAACTCTATTAAAAGACTTCTGTACTCTTCGGTATAAAATCTTTCATCGCCACCATCAAACTCGCATTCTCTTCCCGATAAATAATCCAAACTACACTCAAAATAACTTGCGTATGAAATCAAAGCAAACAGTCGCGGTTCGCGTGTCCCATTTTCATATGCAGCAATCGTTGTCTGCCCTATGCCAAGAATTAAGGATAATTCTCTTTGCGTTAATCCAGCTTCCAATCGTAAATTTTTCAATATCTCTTGCGTTTTCATAGTAACACTCTTATTATTTATTTTGAGCACAAATGAAATAAAAAGTCTTGACAATACTACGATCGTATTGTAAAATAAAAAAAACAAGCACGATCGTGCTAAGGAGGTGAATCAGAATGGCAACGTGCGCTAGTTGTGAGTATTGTGGCAAAAAGGGCGGCTTAAATTGGTGTTTCAATACACTTAGTGTGAACGGAAGTCTCAGTCCTACATTATCTTATCATTGCTCCCATTATCGTCCCAGATAATAGCCGTTCACCGAAAAGTGCGCTATAATGAAATGCACCCCAAAAGTTGGACAGAAATGAAAACTTTTGAAGGTGCATTTTTATATGGCAAAAAAGAAACAATTTAACACACGGTATTCCCCTGCGTTCAAGATATCTGTTATACTAGATATGCCGAAAAACGGCTTAAGCTATCACATTATTTTTATATTAAGAAAAAAAGGAGACTCTATGATAAAAATGACCAAAACTTTCGGCAAATGCTTTATCTTGGTTCTTGTGCTCGCTATGCTCGCCTTAATGGGCGGATGCTTCCTCTTGAACAATCAAAATCAACAAAATACAACCAATACTTCCCCCGCCCAATCCGGCGATGCAGGGAATACAACAACAGAAGACGATGAATACGTCTATGTCGATCGCTCAGGTCTCGACAAAATCGATGTTCCTACCCAAGAAGCTTATGGGCTTGGTTTTGCAAGGCAATCTTTGGCGACCTACAACCCGGACGGCAACGGAGAATATTCAGAAGAGCTTCCGACGGAACAGCGCGACCTTGAGCTCGAAAAAGAAGAAGATTACGAAGTCACCTATGAAAAAGTAAATGGAACTTCCTCCTATACCGATATTTGCTCGATGGGTGTCCTTGATTCCATCCTTTACCCCGGAAGCATCGTTGATATCAGCAATGAAGCATATACGCCCATTGATTTGGATTTGGCGCCTCTTACGATTTCCGCTAATATAGAAACGAGCTTATCTTCAAAAAACGGAAACTTATCTCGCAAAATTCAAGAACCTTCACTCTCCCAAGTAAGACAAGCGATAAAAGACATAATCAATGATAATGTTTCGACCCCAACCGATCTTCCCTCTTCCATCGAATACGAAATAAAAGACATCGACACGCAAAATGAATTCGACCTCAATATCGGTTTCGGCTTGAAATATAAAAAATTAGCCATAAGCGATAATTTTAATTACAACAAGATCAAAAAACAAACAAATTTGGCTATCGTTTTCAAGCAAAGCTTTTTGCGCATTGATATCGACCATAGAGGAATCACTCGGCTTATAAGCAACTCTATGACAAATGAACAAATCAATGCAGCTTTCAAAGGAACGATACCCGCCTATGTCGCAAGCGTCACTTACGGCAGAATCATCGTGATGACGATTCAAACGAATTACAGCAAAGAAGAAATCACAAACGTACTGAACGCCTCTTGGGGACAAGACGGAAAAGCAACCTACAATAAATCTTTGTTTATTGGTTTTGAGAATAGCATCAAAAACATTGCGCAAGATCGGGATACCGAGGTACATTACTTTGAGTACGGTGGCGGAAGCGGAACCGGCGGAGCTGTCGGAACGATCGATTCTTCTTACAATCAAAATTCAAGCAGCTCTATGAGCAATATTCTTTCGCAACAATTCAGTATGTCAGACACAAACGTCGGATTACCTATATCCTATACCCTTATGGACGCCAAAGGCTCGCCTGTAAAATTGCAAGACTGCAAAGAATATTACATAAAGCACATCGAGTACAAACCTAAAAAAATTATGAACTGGGCTTGGCTTGATAAAATGCTAAACGATGGCACTTTGCTGCGGAATGAAGAATTGAAGATCGATCTTTCGGCAATGATCGATTATTCAAAAGGAGAAGAAGGAAACGATACCGTGGCGGATAGAAACATCCTCATCCCTGCAAATATAAAAAAATTCTCTTTGATCGGTGCTCCTTTAAGTCGAGACTATCACTTTACCAATTTGTCGATCACAATCGGTGCAAGAGCGAACGAGATCGACGTCTACCTTGATTCTATTATGTTTTCAGCAAACGCAAAGTCGAAAAGCGGCGGAGTCGCCTTAAAAGCCGAAAGAGAAAGCCTTGTCAATCTAAACATCCGTAACTTGGTGGAAATCAACAGCGTAAACGGTGCCGCCGCAATAGAAATTCCGAATTTGCGAATCTTTGGTAATGGTATATTGGAAGTCAATGGATCTTGCGCAAAAGATAAAGACTTCGCTGCCTTATATTCTTCAAAATCACTTAAGCTTGAAATCGATGGTTCCATAACCGTAAAAGGAGGAGACGGCACTGCCGATCATCCTAACGGAACCGCGGGAATAGAATCTCCCAGAGTTACACTGTGCTCCACAGAAGATTCTTCTGTTTATGGCGGGAATGGATACAACGGTATATCCGGAATTTCTTCCGGATCAAACGGCGAAAACGGTGGCAATGGTGAAGTTGCGATCATTTCAGATAATGTTTTCATTGAATCAAGCACTTTCATTTTTAAAGGCGGGAACGGAGGTAATGCCGGAAACGGAGCCAATGGGGAAAACGGTCTTTTTGGTTGGACAGATAAAACCGACCCTTATTATAACGGTCAAAAAGGTGGAAACGGAGGCATTGGCGGTAATGGCTCCGCCGCCATAAAAATAACCAACCTTGAGCTCCAAGGCAGCTCGATTACTCTGATCTGCGGAAATGGAGGAAATGGAGGCGATGGAGGGAATGGAGGCGATGGAGGCACTCACATCCATCATGAACTGTTACTAGCAAGTGCTCAAAAAGTTGCCGGAGGATGGAACGGCGGTGACGGTGGCGATGCCGGACACGCAGGATCCGGAGCAAAAATCACAGCCAACAACTGTTCGGAACAAGTCGGCTTGACTCAACGCGATGGAGTCTCTGGAAAGAACGGAAACGCCGGCGATGGAGGCAAGAGTGGATTCTTAACTGTATCAGGTGCGGGCTTGCTTTATAATTGGGTCGAACCTGTTTACGGAACACCTGGAAAACCAGGTTCTGCTGCTTGATTTGTACTTAAAAATTGCAGAGAAAAAATACTGAGTGACTTTCCTCAGTATTTTTTCTTTACTATCCATGTCAACATGCGATGAAGAAGAACAGGCACATTATTTTTTCTCTTTCACAACAGGGGGTTCGAGGATGCCGCCGGGGTCGAGGACATAGCAGGGGACGCGCCAAGGAAGGGATTTTTTATGATACCAGCTCGGGCTGTCCGAACGCTTATACTTTCTGCGGATATGCACGGCGCCGAAGGCGTTCTCGCGCGGAACGTACGCCGTGATGTCAAGGGCATTCTCCCCTTCCTTCGTGGTGAAAACCGCCGAATAAGGCGCGAAGAGGACGTCCTTCTCCTCGTCATTCACACGGATGGTGAGGAGCGCGGACGCATAATTGACGGCGATCTCCGCCTTTCCGCCCATTGCCTCGAAGGTGGTGTGATAGGTGATCTTGCCGCCATAGAAAGGCATCTTCTGCTTCTTGAGATCGGAGAAGTCGATGCGCTCGGGCAAGGGGACGATGCGGGCATTCGTGCCGCAGAGTTTCACGCCGAAAGCGCCGAGGAGATAACAATTCTCCAAGCAATCGAATTCGCCCATCGGGACGCGGAGGTCGATGACGTTCAGCCCTTTCACGAGTGTGATCGGGATGGTGCGGAAGGCTTTATCCACGTAATAACCGTCGGGCGCCGCCGTCACGGGCTCGCCATTCACCGAGAGCTCATATTCCGCATATTCGAGGGCGAGACGAGCGGAGATTTCCACTTCGCTCTTGACTTCGAAGCGGAGATCCACCTTCGCTTTCTCGGGCTCGGGCGGGCAGATCCAAGGCTGGAGATTATTGCGATAACGCGGGAGACCGAGCGCTTTGCGGATCTTCGCGGTGATGAGATCGAGATCCCCTCTCGCATGATAACCTTTTCCAAGGGACCACTTGGCTTTATCGAGGAGGAGGACGTTCGGTTCGTGCAAGGTATAAGATACGCCTCCCGTCAAGGAGAATTCGCGAATGATCTCTTCTTCGGGCGTCTCTTCCGCAGCGGGCGTCTCCCCTTCCGTCTCGTAACGGAGGAGCAAGCTGTCATTGTTATAGAGCGTAGCGGAGACATAAGTCATGCCGTCTTCCGTCTCCGCGGGGATGGGACGGATCTCGCCCGTCATCGTATCATAGAGCGTCACTTTCCATTCCCCTTTCACGCCGACGTGCACCTTATCTTCCAGCGCCGGTCTTTCATTCGTAACGGTGACGGAACGCGGATAAGGAAAGCCCGGGCGCGGGGAGGTGAGGAAGAGCCATCTTCCGTCTTCGTCTTCGCGAAGCGTGGCGAGATATCCCTCCGGCTTTTTTTCGGAAGAGACGGAGAAGAAACGCTCCTCCGAGAGGGAGGAAAGCACCGCCGCCTTCTCGAAAGGAAGGATCTCACACTCTGCGGCGAATTCGCGGACTTCTTCCGAGGGGAGCCCCTCGATCATCGCAGGAATCTCACCGAGGAAGATCACCTTTCCGCCCGCCCCTTTGAAGGCGCGAAGGTATTCCAAGGTGGAGCGGCGCATCGTGAGGAGCGAGGGGACGAGGATGGTCTTATACTTACATTCGCCCACGGCAAGCGTGTCCTCCTTCCGTTGCGAGGGCAGCAAGGCTTCGGAAATGAAATCGAAGTCATAGCCGCCGAAAAGCAGCCAATCTGTCAGCGAGAAGAAATTCTTTTCGAGCTTCTTACAGACCGTTTTTGATTCGTTCGCCACCGCGAGATGTAAGAAATAACTCTCGATGGGGTGGATCACCGCCACCTCATTCAAGGCTTTGCCGCGAGTCAAGGCGGCATTCACTCTCGCAAAATGATCCTCTATGGGCTTATACTTTTGATACCAAGGCGCTTGATAGAAGATGGAAGGCGGATAATCCCGCTTCGCTTCGCCGCGCATGCTGTAATAAGAGAGGTGCGGCACGCGGACGGTCACGCCGAGACAGGCGAGCCAATCCCCTTCCTCTTTGAATTTGCCGAATTCCGCCACCCAGCGCGAGACGCCGTAGCATTCGCAGAGCATTCCTTCCCTGCCTTCCTGCCGCACGACGGACTCGGTCTGTTTCGCCGTGGTGTATTCATGCCTGCCGCAGAGCATATCGATGCCCGGCAAGCCGAAATGTTTATAATGACGCATCGTCTCGCCCACCGCCTTGCTCTGGCTGTCGAGAGAGGGCTCCTCCATCAGGTGTCCCGTAAGGGAGATGCCGAGCGCCTCCGCCTTCTTGCCGAGATTATCCGAGAAAGCCTCCGCAAAGCGCTCCGTGCGATGGATGTGATAGGTAAAGCGCGTGCGATAGAGCGTAGGCGACTCCAGATCAAAGAAGAGCTCGGGCAGGACGTCCAAAATGTCCGTCCCGAAAGCCGCTTTATAGCTATCCTCGAAGTCATCCGTCCAAGGGATCACAGCCTCCATTCCACCCGAAACGCATTTCATCGGCGAGACGAATTTGGTCTGCGGCTCGTCCGTGAAGATGGCGGGGATGGTCTTGCCGAATTCGTCACCCACTTTCTCTTGATAGACGCCGTACGTACATTCCGCAAAAGCGTCCAGCGCCTCTTTGCAGAGCGCGTCCACATAGCCGCATTGATTGAAGCCGTCCGTCGGTTCATCCACGACGAGATAAGCATAGAAAAGATCGCCGAAAGCCTTTTCCCCTTCGGTAAGACGCTTATACTTGCCGCGAAGGATGCGCACGGCGTACGTGGCGAGCAGCTTGGCACCGCCCGTCTGCCTGCCCTCCGAGAAGGTGGCGTCCTCCTCGCGTTTTTTCGAGGTGAAGATCAGTCCTCTTCGTCTGAAACGCCCGTCCTTCGTGACAAAGCCGCCTGCAAAGCCCGAGGGATAACGATCCTCGTCATACAGCCAAGCCAGCATCCCGCTTTGTTTCGCGTCGTCGACGCAAGCGCGCACGCAAGACATAAATTTCTCCCCGAGATAAGGCGTGGCAAGTCCGATGCGCGGATGCATATGATAGCCGCCGAAGCCCATCTCGCGGAAGATATGCGCCTGCCTGACGCATTCCGCTTCCTCCAACGCGTCATTCCAAGACCAGAAAGGCGCTCCGCGATATTCGGACGTCGGATCACGGAAAATTTCTTCGGTCAATTTCTCTTTCTTTTTCTCGTACAACATAGTTCTCTCCGTTTTATTTCGTTAGGTCATAGACCGCACATTCATAAGGGGCATAAACGCCGTTCGCGCCGCCGCGACGGACATTGGAAAGCAAGAGTCGACCCTCGGGAAGCCCCGTGATCTTCTGCGCTTTCTCGAAATTACAGACGACGAGGATCTTCTCCCCCTCGCATTCACGCAAATAAATAAAGCAATCTTCCTTTTCTTTCCGCAGCTGCTCATAACTGCCGCGACGGATGGAGACATGCTCTCGGCGAAGGGAAAGAAGGTCCCGATAATACCTCCATATCGACTTCTCGCTCGCGATGTCGGAGGCGAGATTGATCTCATCGCTCCGCGTGGCGTAAGGGAGCCAAGGCGCGGGCGCGTCCGTGAAACCATGCGTCGGAGAAGCGTCCCAGGCGAAAGGTCTGCGAGTATTATCCCTGCTGCCGAAATTGATCTCTTCAAGGAGCTTTTCCTCCGAAAGGACGCCTTTCTGCTCTTTATAATAGCCGAGGCATTCCACGTCGTCAAAAGCGGATATATCCGCAAAGCGAGAATTCGCGCAGCCGATCTCCTGCCCTTCGAAAAGGAAGGGGATCCCTTTTAAGAGAAAGACCATCGTGGCGATATTCGTGGCGCTCTCATAGCGAAGCGCCCCGTCATTTCCCACGCGGGAATTAAACCAAGGTCTGTCGTGATTATCCGTCAGGAGGATATAGAGAAGATCGTGCTTCGCCGTGAAATCCTGCCAATCCGTCAAGATCTTTTTCACTTCGTCCATTTTATGCGGAACGGGGGTGTAGCGTCCTTTTCTGCCCACGCCGAAATGCGAAAACTGGAAGACGCTCTTCAGCTCCCGACGATCCTGCCCGCATGTGGCGAGGATGCTCTCCTCCGTCGTCTCCGCTTCTCCCACCGTATAGATATTCTCGAGGTGATCCCTACCGACGAGCTCGCGGATGTATTCATGGAGATGAGGACCATTGCGATCCAGCCCCTTCTCGAAATCCTTGGAAATATGGTCGAGGACGTCGCAGCGGAAGCCGTCCACGCCCTTCTCCACCCAAAAATCCACGATGGCTTTATACTCCTCTCTGACCTTCGGATTCGTCCAATTCACGTCGGGCTGCCCCACGGCGAAAGAATGGAGATAGTATTCCCCCGTCGGCGCATTGTATTCCCAAGCGCTTCCGCCGAATTCCGAGCGCCAATCGGTGAGCGGCTCCTCCGCCCAATCGTAATAATCGTGATAAGGATCCTCGCGGGAAGAGCGCGCCCTGCGAAACCATTCGTGCTCGCTCGACGTATGATTCGCCACGAGATCCAAGATGACCCTGATCCCCTTCTCATGGGCGACGGCGATCAGGCGATCAAAGTCCGCCATACTGCCGTACATCGGGTCGATGGATCTATAATCGGACACGTCATATCCATTGTCACATTGCGGGCTTTTGAAAATGGGACAAAGCCAATTGGCGTTCGCCC
>JAGCXI010000031.1 GCA_017961365.1 Clostridia bacterium | reverse complement strand
CTCTTGCACTTTTACGAGGCGGGACACGTAGTCGAGGACGCTTTCGTCCGCGTCCGCAGAGCAGGGGCCGATGATGAGGACGATGCGGTCGTCTTTCCCCGAGAGGATGTTTTTCAGGGCGATGTCTCTTTCCTCGAAAATGCGGGTGGAAGCGGCGTCCATCGGGTAAGCCTCTTTGATCTCGACGGGAAGGGCGAGCTTTCTCTCGAATAACATATTCATTTTCTTTTCCTCCTATATATGCTGTTCAGGCAGGAAATGCCCGACTTCTTTGATGGTGGCGCAGAGCTTTTCGAGGTCCGCGAAAAGGGCTCGCTTGGCGTCGCCGCGCAGCTCTCCCTCCGCTTCGACGTAGAAATAATATTGCCAAGGCTTCTCTTTTAAGGGGCGGGAGCGCAGGGCTTTGAGATTATAGCCGTGATCCGCCAGTACTTTCAGCGCGGCGGCGAGCGCGCCCGAAAGGTCGTTCACGGCAAACATCAAAAGGAAGTTTTCTCCATTGCGAGCGGGCGCAGACTTTTTGCCGAGGACGGCGAAACGCGTCGCATTGCTTTCTCCCGTGGCGATATCCTCTTCCAAGACCTCCAGACCGTAGATCTCGGCGCATTCGCGGCTTGCGATGGCGGCGAGGGAGGCATCTCCTTTTTCCGCCACGAATTTTGCGGCGAACGCCGTATTTTCGGAGGGAATCTCCGCGTATCTCCGCGCCGCGATATATTCCGCGCATTGCGAGAGCGCTTGCGGATGGCTTGTGACGGTGCGAATGTCGGCGGGGGATGCCCCCTTCATTCCGATGAGATTTTGCACGACTTTCATGTCACGGACTTCGGAGAGCGTCAGGCTCCCTCGATATAAAAGGTCGATGACCGGCGCCACTTCGCCGGCGTAACTGTTCTCGATGGGGAGGACGCTGTGATCGGCGTCTCCTTTTTCCGTCAGGCGGTACGCCGCCTCAAAGCTTTCGCAGGGGATGAGCTCCGCGTTGGGGAAGAGCCGGCGCGCGGCTTCGCGGCTGAAAGAGCCGAGCGTTCCGCAGTAAGCGATCTTTTCTTTTCTTTCTTTTTCCATTTTGTCCTCCTTTATCCTTTGGGAATAAAAAAACCGCTACTTTTTTGCAATGAAAAGTAGCGGTGTGACTTTCGAGATGACTCTCCGTTTCACATCGCTCGCGGCGTAAAGAAAAAGCTGCTGATATATGCGATCATAAGGATACTTCCTTTCTTTTGATGCTTTGATTGTATCTCCGAGAGCGAAGGAAGTCAAGTTTTTTTTGAAAGAAAGATGACTTTTCCCCGAAAAAGCCCCTCTATCTCGATTTTTGCGTATTGTATTTTTCTCTTCGCAATGATATAATTTAAGTAAAGATAAAACCTTTACGGAGGAGCTATGTATCTTACTTTTTACGGAGCGGCGAGAGAGGTCACGGGCAGTTGCTTTTTGTTGGAAGTCTCGGGGAAGAAAGTCCTTGTGGATTGCGGGCTTCGGCAAGGATCCGACGTTTTCGACCAAGAGGATGACGGCTTTGTCTTCGACGCGTCGAAGATTGATTACGTCTTATTGACCCACGCGCATATCGACCATAGCGGCAGGCTCCCGCTTCTTTATAAGAAGGGCTTCCGCGGCTGTATCCTCACCACTTCCGCCACGACTAAGCTCTGTCGCATCATGCTCCTCGACAGCGCGCATATCCAAGAGAGCGATGCCGAATGGCGCAATCGGAAGGGGAAAAGAAGCGGCGAATTTGCCGTGCAGCCGCTTTATACCACCGAGGACGCGGAGAATGTTTCCCGCCTTATCCAAAGCTGTGAGTATGGCGAGAAAGTCCGCCTTTTCGAGGGTTTCGAAGTGACGTTTACCGATGCGGGGCATCTGCTCGGATCTTCCTCCGTCACCGTCTCCGCCACGGAGGACGAAAAGACGAAAACGCTCGTATTTTCGGGCGATATCGGAAATTCCGCGCAGCCGCTTCTCAATGATCCCGTCTATCCAACGAAAGCGGATTATATCGTGATGGAGTCCACGTATGCGGATCGTATCCATGATCCCGCGGACGAGACGGAGGATCGCCTCGCCGCCATTATACAGTCCACGTTGGACGCAGGGGGAAATCTTGTGATCCCGTCTTTCGCCGTCGGGCGCACGCAAGAGATCCTTTATTTCATTCGCAATATCAAGAATCAAGGGAAAGTCAAGGGACACGAAGGCTTCCCCGTCGTCGTGGACAGCCCCCTCGCCATCGATGCGACGAATATCTTCGCCGAGGTGGGGGATCATTATTATGACGAAGAAGCGCGCGAGCTTTTGTCGAAGGGGATAAACCCCATCGGCTTCGACGGTCTCGCCGTCTCCATCTCTTCCGACGACAGCCGAATGATCAATGAAGACGACACGCCGAAAGTCATCATTTCCGCGAGCGGCATGTGCGAGGCGGGCAGGATCCGACATCATTTGAAACATAATCTTTGGCGCAGGGAATGCACGGTGCTTTTCGTGGGTTATCAAGCGGTGGGGACCCTCGGTTATGCGCTTTTGAACGGCGCGAAACGCGTCCGCATCTTCGGCGACGACATCGCGGTGAATGCCCGTATCCGTTCGCTGAACAGTACGAGCTCCCACGCCGATCGAATGGGATTGATGAAATGGCTCGACGCCTATGAGGAGAGACCGGAGCGTGTCTTCGTCGTGCATGGCGGCGGGGATAATCCCGAGAAATGGGCGGACGACGTAAGGAAACAATTCGGGTATAACGCCGTGGCGCCTCTCTTCTCCGAGAGCTACGATCTTTTGAAAAATGAGCGGGTAAAAGAAGGCTTCACGCCCGAGCGCCGCTCCCGCATTACGCCGAATACCGTCTATAAATATCTGCTCGAGTCGGGCGGACGTATCGGCGAGCTCATCAAGAATTTCAGCGGCAGGACGAATTCCGAGACCAAGCGTTTTACGCGCGAATTGGACGAGCTTTTCAAAAAGTACTCCTAACGCATCGCTTTTTCGATCCGAAAGAATTTGTTTTTTTAGGAAAATACCCGTCTCTTCCCGAGGATAAATATTGACGGGTATATTCTTTTTATGGTATTATAGCTGTAATGGCGCGCATTTGCGCGCACGCGTATTCCACGCATATACGAGTATCACGGCGTTTCGCCGCAATAATTTTCAGGAGGAATGTTATGACAGAAGAAGTGTTGCAACGCATTGCAGAATGTAAGATCGTCCCCGTCGTGAAGATCGACGACGTGAATGATACTTTGCCTTTGATGAAGGCGCTTGCCGACGGTGGCATTATGAGCGCGGAGATCACCTTCCGCACGGCTTGCGGTCCGGACGCGCTGGCGCTTGCGGCGAAGAATTGCCCCGATATGCTCATCGGCGCCGGTACGATCATCAATAAAGAACAGGCGGAGAAGGCTGTCAAGCTCGGCGCGGCTTTCGTCGTCGGCCCCGGTTTCTCTAAAGAAGTGGCGGAGGTCTGCCGCGCGGCGGACGTCCTCTATCTCCCGGGTTGCGTGACGCCCACGGAGGTTATGGCGGCGATCGCGGAAGGGCTTAAAGTCGTGAAATTCTTCCCCGCGGAGAATTACGGCGGCGTGAAGACTATCAAGGCGCTCGCGGGTCCTTTTCCGCAGATCAAGTTTATGCCCACGGGCGGCATCTCCGCGGAGAATATCAAAGGGTATTTCGAGAGCGGAAAAGTCATCGCCTGCGGTGGTAGTTGGATGGTGAAAGACAGCCTTGTCAAGGCGAAAGAATTCGATAAAATAACCGCTTTGTCTAAAGAAGCGATGGAGGTAGTGAAATGAAAGTAGTAACGTTCGGTGAATTGATGTTGAGGCTCGCTCCCCAAGGGTATCTTCGCTTCGTGCAGGCGGATACTTTCCAAGTGACTTTCGGCGGTGGCGAGGCCAATGTGGCTGTGTCTCTCGCGAATTACGGCTTAGACGCCGCTTTCGTCTCCAAGCTCCCGAATAACGATATCGGGCAGGCGGCGGTGAATAGTCTCCGCAGATACGGCGTGGATACGTCCAAGATCGTTCGCGGCGGCGATAGGATCGGCATTTATTTCTTGGAGAAAGGCGCGAGCCAGCGTCCCAGCAAGGTCATCTATGATCGCGCGGCGTCCGCGATCGCGCTCGCGAAGCGCGAGGATTTCGATTGGGATAAGATCTTCGAGGGCGTGGGTTGGTTCCATTTCACGGGCATCACGCCGGCGCTTTCCGACGAGACGGCGGCGGTCACGCTCGACGCGTTGAAGGCGGCGAAGGCGAAGGGGATCACGGTCTCCTGCGACCTCAATTACAGAAAGAAGCTCTGGTCGAAAGCGAAAGCGAAAGAGGTGATGACCTCTCTTATGCCGTATGTGGACGTCCTCATCGCGAATGAGGAAGATTCAAGCGACGTCTTCGGCATCAAGGCGGAGAATACCGATATCAGCAAGGGCAGCCTCAGCAAGGAAGGATATAAGTCCGT
>JAGCXI010000030.1 GCA_017961365.1 Clostridia bacterium | reverse complement strand
GCGAAGGAAAGAGGGAGATCGAGATCCTCAATTAAAAAATCGGATCAAGCGCGCGCAAAAGAAAAAACAAAAAGAAATCGGCGGATGACTTGCCGATTTCTTCTTTTCTTGAGGCTTTTCTTATCTTCAAAGACTTATTCTTCCGCTTTTTCCGCCTCGGGCGCAGGCGTCTCATCTTCGAGCGCCGCAGGCACTTCTTCCTCGGAAGCCTGCTCTGCGGGGATTTCTTCCGCAGGCGGTTCTTCTTCCGCCTTTTCTTCTTGCGGCTCTGCCGCCGCATCCGCCGCGATTTCTTCCTCGGGGGCTTCGGGCTCTTTCAACGGGAGTTCGAAGGGGACCTCGGGCTTGTCCGAATCATCGTCCTGCTCCGCTTCTTCCGCCAGATCGAGCATGTCTTCGAGGGTGTCTTTATCGATCTTCACGTCGATGTCCGCCAAAATGACGGGCGCTTCGGAGGCGTCCTCTTCATAAGGCGTTTTGAGGGCTTCTTCCGCTTCCTCTTCGGGGGCGGCGGCGTTGGGCGCTTTCTTCTTCCCGTGCGCCGCGTGCGGGGCGAGGGAGGCGTACGCCGCGGCGAAGCCTTCCAGATTCAAGGTGCCGTCCACGCTGTTCGCAAGGCTCTTGACATATGCTTCCGCGTTCAGCTGGATGCAGCTCAAGGTGAGGACGGCGAGGGCATAGGCGATATACAGCGCGATCAAGGAATTCGCGATGAAATACAAGGCGAGGAAGACGCCGCCCGCAAAGACGCATTCGATCGCCGTCAGAAGCGCCAAAGAACCTGCGTTTTTCAGGTTAATGACTTTCCGCAGGGGGACTTTTTTGAAACCATGGACGATATACGCTTCGAAAAGCGAGATCAAACCGTAAAGGACGACCGTCAGCGCGAAGGACGCCACCGCGTAATTCACGGTCTTCTCGATGAGCCATAAGCCCAAAGCGAGCACCGTGACCTTGATGATCGAATCCACGACAGACGCGAGGATGAGCTTCCCGACGGAGCGTTGCGCCATCTCTTTGCGGATCTCGATGCGCGTCACAAAGAAGCCGAAGAAAGCGCCGATCGTGATGGAGCTGACGCCGAGGAAGAGCGCGCCGAAGATCTTCCCCGCCGTTTCGGAAGCCAAAGACTCCATTTGCGAGGCGATCGCCGAGGTGTCGCCGAGCGCCACGTCCGCGCAACGATGTAAAAGATCCATCAAAAATTCTTTCGTGAAGACGCTCTTGAAGATGTCGCCCGAGCCGGACCAATCCCATATGCGGAAGGTGGAGATCAAAAGATCGCGCACGCCTTCCCAATTGAAAGAGACCTTGCCCATTTGCTCCGCGGAATCCGTGATGAATGCCTTGACGGCGTCCAGCGTCTGCGGCACCGCGATGGAAAGGGCGATGACGATGCCGAGGGATAAAACGCCCAACGGCACGAAGAAATAACGAAAACTTCTGAAATAATTTTTCAAACCGAGCTTAATCATAGAAAAATTTTAGCACTTTTTGTCAAAAAAAACAAGACGCACTTTTTCTCTCCGAGAATTCCTTTCGCGGCATAAAGCCATACGTTTTACAAAATCCGAATTTCGTGATACAATAAAAAAAGAATTTCTTGCGAGGTGCTTTATGAAAAAACTTGCGCTGAAAGATATCCTTTGTCTTGTCTTGGTGATCCTGCTCGTCGCGGCGGTGGTGACGCTCTCCGTCCTCCTCGCCCGTCAGAAGAAGATTTCGAAGCAGGCGCCCACCTATTACGATCAAAAATGCGCGGCTTTCACCTTGGAAAACGCGAATTTCTCGCAGGGGCAGATCGTCTTCATCGGGGATTCCATCACGGACGGTTATCGCCTGAGCGATTTTTATGCCGACCTCCCGCTCGCGGTCTATAATCGAGGGATCGGCGGAGACGTGACGAGCGGCGTGTATAACAGGCTGAAGACTTCGCTTTATGATCTCGCGCCCTCGAAGATCGTGCTCCTCATCGGCATAAACGACATCAATTCCGGACGCACGAATGACGAGATCATCGCGAATTACACCTCCATTCTCGATGAGATCAAAAAGAATCTCCCCGCCGCGGACGTGACTTGTCTCTCCGTCCTGCCCATGCATGACAAGGTGGCGGCTTGGGGCATAGACCTCGAGAAAGCCACGGCGCAGATCAAGGACTTGAATGGCAAGATCAAGACGCTCGCGGAAGGGACGAGCTATCGTTATATCGATCTTTTCTCCCTCGTCTCCGACGGAAAGGACCGCTTGGTCGAAGGCTATACCTACGACGGCTTGCATCTGAATGCCGACGGATACGCCATCTGGACTGCGGCGGTCAAACCTTATTTGCAATAAAGAAACGAATCTCTTGTGGGGGGCGCAAGCCCCCTTTTCTTATGCTCATCAAGGTATAAAAGCGAAGGTTCTCTCCCATAATATGTACACAATATCGTCATAAAAGGGAGGGAATATGAAACTCATCGACAGTAAAACTTATCTGAATCTTGCTAAGACCTTTGCCGGGGAATGCATGGCGCGGACGCGCTATGAATTCATCGAGTACGGCGCCCGTCAGCAAGGGTACACCGCGCTTGCGGAAGTCATCGACAAGGTCGTCTATAACGAATTCAATCACGCGAGGATGTGCTATACCTATCTGCAAAGCGCGAGCGACAAGACCATCGCGAACGTGGACATCTCCTCGGGCTATCCTTTCAAGGAGAAATGGGATCTCACGGAGAATCTGCGCCTCGCCGCGGAGGACGAGAGGATCGAGGCGGAGGAGGTCTATCCCGAATATATGAAGACGGCGGAGAAAGAGGGCTTTCAAGACATCGCGGGGCTCTTCCGAAATCTCATCGGGATCGAGACTTGCCACAAAATGCTCTTCACCGACCTGTACGAGCAGATGAAGAGCGGCGCGCTCTATAAAAAGGATAAGCCCATCAAGTGGAAGTGCGGCGGCTGCGGATATGAATGGACGGAGAAGGAAGCCTTCGAGGTCTGTCCCGTTTGCGGCGCGAAACAAGGCGTCGTGCTCTTGCATCTCAATGACGGCGTATAAAGACAACGCATAGCGGCGCATCTACTTTGTTTCTGACTGCAGGGCGGTGAAATCACGTACGAGAAGTACGCTCATACACCGCCCTTTGTCGTGACTCGTATCTGCACCACTCTGCGTTGTCTTTTTGTTTAAGAGCGCTCGTCTCCGCGCCCTTCTCCGCCGCCATTGATGGGAGAAGGGTTATCTTTTATTTAACCAATTAGATTTAAAGACGGAGAAATATCTCGATGAATTGCGCTTCGTGTGCCCTTTGCTTTTCTCTTGCCACAATTTCCCTCGCGCGTTATAATATAAGGAAAGAGAACCTTCTTGGAGGGAATATGAAAGTTATCATCAGTGTGATCGGAAAGGATCGTATCGGGATCATTCGCGACGTCTCCGCTTTTCTCGCAGAGCTGCAGATCAATATCGTAGACATCTCCCAGACGCTTATGGGGGAGTATTTCACGATGATCATGCGCGCGGACACGGAGAAGAGCGCCATGCCGCTCGATAAGCTCACGAAGGTGCTTGCGGAAAAAGGCGCGAGCGTCGGGCTCACCATCGATCTTCGCAGCGAAGAGATCTTCAATGCGATGCATAGGATATAAGATATGATCACGAATAAGGAAGTCTTCGAGACGGTAGGAATGATCCGCTCTCAGCATCTCGACGTGCGTTGCATCACGATGGGGATCTCTCTCCTTGATTGCATCCGCTCTTCGGCGGCGGAGACGGCGACGAAAGTCTATGATAAGATCACGACGTATGCGAAGGATCTCGTCTCCGTAGGGGAGAAGATCAGCACGATGTACGGCATCCCCGTCGTGAATAAGAGAGTCTCGGTCACGCCCGTCAGCATGATCGGCGCGGCGAGCGGCGGCTATCTTGCGATCGCAAAAGCGATGGATAAGGCGGCGGCGGAGACGGGGATCGACTTCATCGGCGGATACACCGCGCTCGTGCAAAAGGGCGCGACGGCGGAGGAAGAGGCTTTCCTTTTGACCATCCCCGAGGCGCTTTCCACGACGAAAAAGGTCTGCTCTTCCGTCAACGTGGCGTCGTCTCGCGCGGGCATCAATATGGACGCCGTGCGGAGGATGGGCGAGATCGTGAAGAAGACGGCTTTTCTCACGAAGGAGGAGGATTCCATCGGCTGCGCGAAGCTCGTGACTTTTGCGAATGCCGTGGAGGATAATCCCTTTATGGCGGGCGCTTTTCACGGGACGGGCGAAGCGGATAAGGTCATCAACGTAGGGGTCAGCGGCCCCGGCGTGGTGAAGGCGGCGCTGGAGTCCGTAGACGGAGACTTGACCGCCGTGGCGGAGACTGTGAAAAAGACGGCGTTCAAAGTGACGCGTGTGGGACAGCTCGTGGCGAAGAGCGCGGCAAGCATGCTCGGCGCTCGTTTCGGCATCGTGGATCTCTCTCTTGCGCCGACGCCGGCGATCGGCGACAGCGTGGGCAGGATCCTCGAAGAGATGGGATTGGAGCGCGTGGGCGCTTGCGGCACGACGGCGGCGCTTGCGCTTCTGAATGACGCCGTGAAGAAGGGCGGCATTATGGCGAGCTCTCACGTGGGCGGTTTAAGCGGCGCTTTCATCCCCGTCAGCGAGGATATCGGCATGATCGAGGCGGCTGAAATGGGCGCGCTCACGTTGGAGCGGCTCGAAGCGATGACTGCGGTCTGCAGCGTCGGCATCGATATGGTGGCGATCCCCGGAGATACGCCCGCGGAAGTCATCTCCGCGATGATCGCGGACGAGGCGGCGATCGGCGTCGTGAATCAGAAGACAACGGCGGTGCGCGCCATCCCCGTATATGGCAAGAAAGTGGGCGACAGCGCCTCTTTCGGCGGGCTTCTCGGGCATGCGCCCATTATGAAAGTCAGCGAATATTCTCCCTTGAAATTCATCTCTCGCGGCGGCAGGATCCCCGCGCCGCTCGGCAGCAATAAGAACTGATGAATCCGAGGCAGTATCATAAGGAAATGAAGGCGCTTTTCGCCGAGCTTCGCGAAGCGGGCGAGAGGCCGACGCTTCTTTTGCATGCGTGTTGCGCGCCCTGCGCTTCTTCCCCCTTGACTTTTCTCCCCGAGTATTTCGACGTGACGGTGTATTATTATAATCCGAATATCACCGATCTCGAGGAGCAGGACAAGCGTTTTGAGGAGCTCAGGCGGCATCTTGCGGAGAATTATCCCCGCGTGGGGCTCATCCGCGGCGCGCATGATGAGGAGAAGTTCCTCAAGATGGCAAAGGGCTTGGAGGAGGCTCCCGAAGGCGGCTTGCGCTGCGCGCGCTGTTTCGAGCTTCGTCTCGAAGAGACGGGCAGGCTCGCAAAGCAGGAGGGATATGACTTTTTCGCCACGACCCTGACGCTTTCTCCCTTGAAAAACCCGATGCTCATCAACGGGATCGGGGAAAAGGTGGCGGAAAAATACGGCGTAAAATATCTTGCGAGTGACTTTAAAAAGGACGGCGGGTATTTACAGTCGATCGAGATCTGCAAGGCGCAGGGGCTTTATCGGCAGAATTATTGCGGATGCGCGTACAGTAAGCGCATATAAGGAAGGGAAAAATGGATCGTTACGGTGTGTATGCGTATTGCGGCTTTGACGTCACGGCGGAAGAACGTTTCGCGAAGATCAAAGAGGCGGGATTCCGAAAAGTAGGCGTCTGGTGTCACAATGATTTCAATACGAATAGCGGGATCTCGGAGTACGAGCAATTCAAATTCGTGAAAGAGCAGGGGCTCTCGGTCACTTACGCCCATGCGCCGACAAAGTACGCGCCTTATCTCTCGAATAAGTATTACGGGGCGAAGGACGCCGTAAAGACGCATAAGATCTATCTGAAAGGCGCGAAGGAGCAGGGCGTGGATCTCGTCGTCATACACCTTCCGGAGGTGACGAGCGTCGTCATCGATCACGTCGCGGAGATCGCGGAATTCGCTGCGGGGCAGGGCGTCAAGCTCGCTGTGGAGAATCTTACGGGGGACAAGCCTTTCGACGAGCTTTTCGCCGCGGTGAAGGACGTTTATTTCTGCTATGACACCTGTCACGCCTTGATGTTCGGGGATTCGACGGGGGCGATGGCGGAGCGTTATATGGATCGCCTTGTCACGACGCATATTTCGGACGGAGACGGGGAAAAAGACTGCCATTATCTCCCCGGAAAGGGCAAGTACGACTTCTCTTCGCTCGCGAATATCCTCCGAAACGGCGGATATAAAGGGGACTTCGTGCTGGAAGCATTCCAAACCTCGGAATATGCGGATATTTCCGCATTTTTGTCAGAAGGAAAGGCGCTTTTGGAGCGGTTTTTCGGCTGATTTTGCGTAAAAACGAGACTTTTCTCAAAATGCCCTAACAATCGTGCTTTTTGCGGTTGAAAAGAGCGCGGTTATTGTGTTATAATAACAATAACCGCTTTTTTGTCCGCGTTTTTTCTCGTTTCTCGGGCGCTCAATGGACGAAAAACGGCTTTCAGGAGGAAAAATATGTCGAACGACATCGATTATCCCGCTTTTTTATTCCACGAAGGCACGAATCACGAGTGCTATAAGACTTTTTGCCCCGTCGCCACGTCGAGGGGCAAGGCGCGCGGCTATACTTTCCGCGTTTGGGCGCCGAATGCGCTCGCCGTTTCCGTCGTGGGGGATTTCAATGGCTGGGAAGTCGGCAAAGATCCGATGACCCGCGGCAAAGGCGGTTTTTTCGAGGCTTTTCTCACCACGCCGAAGATCTATGACAAATATAAGTTCGCCGTCACGCAAGCGGACGGGAAGGTCGTCTTAAAGGCGGATCCTTTCGCTTTGCATACGGAGACTGCCCCGGGGAATGCTTCCAAGATCTATAAGCTTCGTCATAAATGGAAGGACGCCGAATACATGGCGGCGCGTGCTTCTTTCTCCCCCTATGATTCTCCCGTGAATATCTATGAGGTCCATCTCGGCTCTTGGCGTCGCCATGACGACGGGAATGTCTATAGCTATAAAGACCTTGCGAAGACGCTCGTGCCCTATGTGAAGCAGATGGGCTATACCCACGTGGAGTTTATGCCCGTGACGGAGTATCCTTTCGAAGGGAGCTGGGGCTATCAGGTGTCGGGAATGTTCGCGCCCACGTCGCGTTACGGCACGCCCGATGACTTCATGGAGCTCATCGACGCTTTCCACGCTGCGGGGATCGGCGTCATCATCGACTGGGTGAGCGCGCATTTTCCGAAGGACGAATTCGGTCTTTATAAGTTTGACGGCACCTATCAATACGAGTATGCGGATGAGAAAAAGCGCGAGCATAAGGAATGGGGCACCGTGGTCTTCGACTATGCCAAGCCCGAAGTGCGGAGTTTCCTCATCTCTTCCGCGATGTTTTGGTTCGACGTGTATCACGTGGACGGGATCCGTATGGACGCCGTCGCGAGTATGCTTTATCTCGACTATGCGAGAAAGGAAGGGGAATGGACGCGGAATGCCTTCGGTGGGAATTATAATCTCGAAGCCATCGATTTCATCAAGGAGCTGAATGAAGCCGTCCTCTCCAAGCATAAAGGCGTGATGATGATCGCGGAGGAGTCCACGGCGTTCCCGATGGTCACGAAGCCGCCCTATGACGGCGGTCTCGGCTTTAATTTCAAATGGAATATGGGCTGGATGAACGATACGCTGAAATACGTCAGCGCGGATCCCTTCTTCCGCAAAGATATGCATGGTTGCATGACCTTCTCTCTGATGTATGCCTTCAGCGAGAATTACATCCTTCCGCTTTCGCATGACGAGACGGTGCACGGCAAATGCTCTATCATCAATAAGATGGCGGGGGATTATGAAGAGAAATTCAAGAGTCTCAAGACTTATTTCGCTTATATGATGGCGCACCCCGGCAAGAAACTGCTCTTTATGGGCGGTGAGTTCGCGCAGTTTATCGAATGGAATTACAAACAAGGCTTGGATTGGCTTCTTCTTTCCTATCCCGCGCATAAGAATATGCAGGCGTATGTGAAGGCGCTCAACGCTTTTTATAAGTCCGAGCCCGCTTTCTTCGATCACGACACTTCCCCCGAGAGCTTCCGTTGGGCGGTGGTGGACGACAATACGCAGAATATCTTCGCTTTCTCTCGTATCTCGGCGGAGGGAGAGGAGGTGCTTTGCGTCTTGAATATGTCTCCCGTCACCCGCACGGGATATTGGATCGGCGTGGAGACGAAGAGCCGTTATAAGGCGGTATTTGACAGCGAGAATAAGAAATTCGGAGGTCCGCGCGGCGCGTTCGGCGTGAGCGCGCAAAAGGGCGAGAGCCACGGAAAGAAATATCACATCACATTGGATATCCCCGCGTACAGCGCGGTGTATTTCAAAAAAAATTCGCCGAAAAAGGAGGGCGTATAATGAATTCAAGGAATAAAAAAGAATGCGTAGCGATGCTGCTCGCAGGCGGACAGGGGACGCGTCTCGGCGTGCTCACCCATGACGTGGCGAAGCCGGCGGTGCCGTTCGGCGGGAAATATCGTATCATCGACTTCCCCCTCTCGAACTGTATCAATTCGGACATCGACACGATCGGCGTTCTGACGCAGTATCAGCCGTTCGAACTGAATCAATACATCGGCAACGGTCAGCCTTGGGATCTCGACAGACTCTCGGGCGGCGCGTACGTGCTTCCGCCGTATATGAAGGGGAGTGCCGGCGAATGGTATAAAGGCACGGCGAACGCCATTTATCAGAATATCAATTTCATCGATCGCTTTAATCCCGAGTACGTCCTCGTCCTCTCCGGCGACCATATCTACAAGATGGATTACGCCAAGATGTTGAAGGCGCATAAGGAGAAGGGCGCGGACTGCACCATCGCGGTCATCAATGTCTCCATCGAGGAGGCGAGCCGTTTCGGCATCATGAATACCGACGCGGACGACCGCATCTATGAATTCGAGGAGAAGCCCAAACAGCCCAAGAGCACGAATGCGTCCATGGGCGTGTACGTCTTCACTTGGAGCGTCTTGAGACAATACCTGATCGACGACGAGAATGATCCCAAGTCCAAGAACGACTTCGGCAAGAATATCATCCCCACGATGCTCGGGGACGGCAAAAAGCTCTATGCTTATCGCTTCAGCGGATATTGGAAAGACGTCGGGACGATCTCCAGCCTTTGGGAGGCGAATATGGATCTCCTCGATAATAAGAGCGGCTTGAACCTTAATGACAGCTCTTGGAAGATCTATGCGAGAAACAGCGCGGAGCCGCCTCACTTTGCGGCGGGATCCGCCGAGATCGTGAATAGCATCGTCAGCGAAGGTGCAATGGTCTTCGGCAGCGTGAAGAGAAGCATCATTTCGCATAGCGCGTATATCGGGCTCGGCGCGATCATAGAAGACTCCGTCATCCTCCCCGACGCGACGGTGAAAGCGGGCGCCGTGGTGCGCCACGCCATCGTGGCGGAAGGCGCGGTGGTCGGCGAAGGCGCGACGATCGGCGAGACGCAGAAAGCGCCGATCAAGGGCGAATGGCAGATCGCGGTGGTCGGACCGAATGCGAAGATAGCTCCGTCGGCGAAAGTTGCGCCCGCGGAAATGGTGAAGGAGGGCAAATAAAATGAATGACGTAATGGGCGTAATATTCGCAAGTGATAATGAAAGCAAGCTCAACGAACTGACGATCCACAGAACGACGGCGTCCCTTCCTTTTGCGGGAAGATATCGTCTCATCGACTTCACCCTCAGTAATTTCGTAAATAGCGGCGTGACGCAGATCGGCATCGTGACGAGGAGCAATTACAGCTCTTTGATGGATCATATCCGCATGGGTCGTGACTGGGATCTGAATCGAAAGAATTCCGGTATCTCGGTCTTCCCGCCTTTTGTTTTGAACTCTTCGAGAGAGATGTATAAGGGCAAGATCGAGGCGATATACTCCATTCAGGGCTTTATCCGCCGTTCGCAGGAGGAGTACGTCCTTCTTTCGAATAGCAATATCGCGATGAATATCGATTTCGACGAGGTGATGAAGAGCCATTTGGATGCGAAAGCGGACATCACGATGCTCGTGCATCGCGCGAAGACCACGACGAGCCGCCGCTTGGTGGTGGAGACGGAAGGGAAGGAGATCACGGATATGTATATCTCCCAGACGCCTTCCTCGGAAGAGAAGACCCTCGGTTTGAATGTTTATCTCATCAAAAAAGACCTCCTTTTGACCTTGGTGGAGCATGAATATGCGCGCGGTCACGTGGATTTCGAGAAGGATATTCTGATGAAGCAGCTCGGCGCGCTTTCCATCAATGCGTTTATGGTCACGAGTCACGTGGCGATCGTGGACGACGTGCGCACGTATTATAACGAGAGCATGAAAGTGCTCGCCCCCAAAGTGCGCGAAGAGCTTTTCTATGGCGACAGCATAATATATACAAAGGTCAAGGACAGCGTCCCCGCGATGTATAAAGAGCATGCCGCCGTCAAGAACAGTCTCATTGCGGACGGCTGCGAGATCGACGGCCTCGTGGAGAACAGCATTCTTTTCCGCGGTGTAAAAGTGGAGCGCGGCGCGGAAGTCAGAAATTCCATCATTATGGAAGACGGAAAGGTCTTGGAGAACAGCTCGGTCTGTTATGCCATCACGGATAAGAACGTGACGGTGAGTTCGGGCAGGACGATCAGCGGTTACGAGAGCTATCCCGTCGTTATCGTGAAGGATAAAACGGTATAAGGAGGAAGATATGAATAAGATCAGAAAAAGAAACGCAAAGGCGAAGGGGAAGCCCCGTCAGCCGAGGAAAAAGACCTCCGTGCTCTTTGTGGCGGCAGAGGCGGCTCCTTTCATCAGGACAGGAGGTCTCGGCGACGTCGCGGGCGCGCTTCCCAAGGCGCTCGCTAAGTCCGGCGTGGACGTAAGGGTGGTCATTCCGCTCTATCAAGACATCCCCGATAAACTGCGTCAGACCCTCGAATTCGTCACCTATACGTACGTGCCCCTCGCTTGGAGGAATCAATATTGCGGCGTGTACGAAGGAGAGGCGAACGGCGTAAAATATTATTTCATTGATAATGAGTATTATTTCAAGCGCGGCGGGCTTTACGGTCATTATGATGACGGCGAGCGCTTCGCTTTCTTCTCCAAGGCGGTCTTGGAGATGCTGATGCTCATCGATTTCAGACCGGACGTCATTCATTGCAATGATTGGCAGACAGCCCTTGTTCCCGTCTTCCTCGACTGCTTCTATCGCGGGAACGCGATCTATCGCAATATCAAGACGGTCTATAGCATCCATAATATCGAGTTCCAAGGACAGTACGACAAGTATATGATCGGCGACGTGCTCGGCATCCCCGCCCAGCGCACTTCCCTTCTCGAATACGCGGGATGCTGCAACTATATGAAAGGCGGCATCGAATGTTCGGATAGGGTGACGACGGTCAGCCCCACGTATGCCGGCGAGATCATGGACAGCTATTACGCTTACGGCTTGGAGGACATCCTCCGCCAGCGCGCGTATAAGATCAGCGGCATCATCAACGGCATCGACACCGCGGAATATGACCCCATGACGGACAAGGCGCTTTTCGCGAATTACGGCGTCAAGGATATGAGCGGCAAATCGGTGAATAAGGAGAGCGTGCTTCGCTTGATCTCCATGCAGTATGTCCCCACTCGCCCCTTGATCTCGATGGTCTCGAGGCTGACTTCGCAAAAGGGATTGGATCTTCTGCTCGACGTGGCGGAAGAGCTTCTCGCGGCGGACGTGCAGCTCGTCGTGCTCGGCATGGGAGATTGGAAATACGAGACGAGGCTCAAGGATCTCGAGCATCGCTATGGCAATAAGCTTCGCGTCATCATCAATTTCAGCAAGGATCTCGCGAGCAAGATCTATGCCGCGTCCGATATCTTCCTTATGCCTTCCAAGTTTGAGCCGTGCGGGCTTTCGCAGATGATCGCCATGCGATACGGCGCCGTGCCCGTTGTCAGAGAAACGGGCGGCTTGAAGGACAGCGTGCCCGCTTTCGATCCCACGACCAAGCAGGGCGTCGGCTATACCTTCAAGACCTTCAACGCGCAAGACATGCTCGGAGCGATCTGGCGCGCCGTAGATGCTTATTATAATAATAAGTCGGATTGGGAGATCGTGGTGAAAAACGGCATGACCAAGGACTTCAGCTGGTCCGCTTCCGCAAAGAATTACGCGGATCTTTATAAATCTATGAAATAAACGATAAACAACGAGGAGAGGCTTCTACGAAATGAAAAAATATACGGTACAAGAACTGCAACAATTACTGGAAGAACAAGTCGCGAAGCAGCAGGGCATCCTTGCGCAGGAGGCCACCAAGGCGCAGATGTACGAAGCGGTGTGCATGGTGGTGAGAAATATCCTCACCCGTCAAAGGGTGGATTTCAAGAAAAAGATCCACGCGGGACAATATAAGCAAGTGTATTATATGTCCATGGAGTTCCTGCCCGGGCGTTCGCTGAAAAACCATTTATACAATATCAAGCTCACGGACACGATGAGCACTGCTTTGAAGAACCTCGGCTATGACCTCGAAGAGCTCGAGGAGATCGAGCCGGACGCAGGTCTCGGCAATGGTGGTCTCGGTCGCCTCGCGTCCGCGTATATGGACGCTTTAACCTCCGAGAGTTATCCGGCTTGCGGATTCTCCATTAAATACGATTACGGTATATTCCAGCAGAAGGTCGTGGATGGCTGGCAGGTGGAGATGCCGGACAGATGGCTGGAAAAGGGCGACGTTTGGCTTGCGCCCCGTCCCGAGGAGACCTTCGAGGTCCATTTCGGCGGAAAGGTGGAAGAGCATTGGGAGGACGGCATCCTCAAAGTGGAGCTCAAGAATTACACCCCCATTCTCGCGCTCGCCTATGATATGCACATCTCGGGCTATGATACCGACGCGGTGAACCGCATTCGTCTTTGGAGCGCGAAGTCCCCGATGGATTTCGATATGCACCTTTTCAATCAGGGCGAATACCTGAAAGCGCTCGAGAATAAAGCGCTCGCGGAGTCCATCTCCAAGGTGCTCTATCCCGCGGATCACAACGTGGAAGGAAAGATGCTTCGATTGAAGCAGCAGTATTTCTTCGTCTCCGCATCCTTGCAGTCCATCGTTCGCAATCATCTGCGCTATAATCCGTCCTTGGATAATTTCGCGGATCTCGTGGCGATCCATATCAACGACACCCACCCGACCCTCTGTATCCCCGAGCTCATGCGCATCTTGATCGACGAGCACGGCTACGGCTGGGAGAAGGCGTGGGATATCATTCGCGCGACGGTCTCTTATACA
The DNA here is from genome assembly GCA_017961365.1 of Clostridia bacterium. Classification (GTDB taxonomy): domain Bacteria; phylum Bacillota; class Clostridia; order Christensenellales; family CAG-1252; genus CAG-1252. Next base: position 15,639 of record JAGCXI010000030.1, on the reverse strand, counting down.
AACCACACCGTTATGGCGGAAGCTTTGGAGAAATGGCCGCAGGGTCTCGTGGAACAGCAGCTCCCGCGTATCTATCAGATCATCGTGGAGATGAATCGTCGTTACTGCATCGACCTTTGGGAGGCTTTCCCGAATGATTGGGACAAGGTCAGCAAGGCGGCGATCATGGCGTACGGCGAGATCCGCATGGCGAATCTCTGTCTCTATGCTTCACATACGATAAACGGCGTGTCCGCCCTGCATAGCGACATCTTGAAGAAGGACGTCTTCAACGACATTTATAAGCTGACGCCCGCCCGCTTTACCAACGTGACGAACGGCATCACGCACCGTCGTTGGCTCCCCGAGGCGAATCCCCTCCTTTCGGATTATATCAAGAGCCTCATCGGGGATAGCTTCGTGAAGGACGCGGATCTCTCCGCCTTGATGAAGTTCGCGGATGATAAGACAGTTCTTGCGAAATTCGCGGAGATCAAGAAGAAGAATAAAGAGCGCCTCGCGAAGTACATCTACGATAATAACGGCGTGCAGGTGGATACGAACAGCATCTTCGACGTGCAGGTCAAACGTCTGCACGAATATAAGAGACAGCTTTTGAACGCCTTGCATATCCTCGATATGTATTGCGATTTGAAAGAGAATCCGGATATGGAGATGACCCCGCGCACCTTTATTTTCAGCGCGAAGGCAGCGCCGAGCTATTACGTGGCGAAGCTCATCATTCGTTTGATCTATACGATGGGCAACGTCATCAATAACGACCCCGACGTGAGAGGGCGCATCAAGGTGGTCTTCCTCGAGAATTATCGCGTGTCCCTTGCAGAGATCATCATGCCCGCCTCCGAAGTCAGCGAGCAGATCAGCGTCGCGGGCAAGGAAGCCTCCGGCACGGGCAATATGAAGTTTATGATCAATGGCGCCGTGACCCTCGGCACGATGGACGGCGCGAACGTGGAGATCTTTGAGCGCGTCGGCAAGGATAATATTTTCATCTTCGGACTTTCAAGCGACGAAGTCTATTCCCTCTATCAAGGCGGATATGAGCCCACGGCGTATTATCGCGGGAATTATCGCATCCGCAGGGTCATCGATATGCTGCGTAACGGCATCGGCGGCGTGAGCTTTGCAGAGCTTGCGGACCTCCTTACCATCGGCCGCGGCGGCATGGCGGATCCCTTTATGGTACTTGCGGATTTCGACAGTTACTGCAATGCCCAGAAGAAGATCGAGGTGGCTTACGCTGACCCGTTCGTTTGGAATCGCAAGAGCCTTGTGAATGTGGCGCAGTCCGGCTTCTTCGCCGCTGATAGAGCGGTGAAAGAATACGGCGACCGCATTTGGCATATTCGCCCCGTGGCGGAAGCCGAGCATAAGTAAGAAGGGGTAGGCGAGTTTGTTCAAATATAATTCACGCGTGCATAAGACTCCGTTCGGAGCGGTGCGAGCGGGGGAGAAGGTGAAGATCGTCTTCCCCGTTACGCATTCTATATGGGTGGGAGACGTGAAACTCATCCTCTGCAAAGAGGAGCTGAGACGAGAGATCCCGCTGTCTTTTTGCGGCGACGACGGAAACGTTACGTATTTTTCCTGCGAATTCTCCGTCGAAGAATGGGGGATCTATTATTACCGCTTCGAAGTGGCGGAAGTCTCGGGCGAGCTGCATGTCGTCGGCGCGAGCGAGACGGGGCTCGCGGGGGAGAATCTGCCCGATTGGCAGCTCACCGTGTATGCGAAAGATTATGTCGTGCCGAAGAGGATCGAGGGCGGCTTGATTTACCATATCTTTGCGGATCGTTTCGCGAAAGCGGGCGAGCGCAAGGAGCCGCGCTACGGATATCTGAAAGATTGGGATGAAAAAGTCACGGTCATCGAGCCCGACGGGAGTTACCGCGCGAATGATTTCTACGGAGGAAATTTCAAAGGGATCACGAGCAAGCTGGATTATCTCGCGAGCCTCGGCGTCACGGAGATCTATCTCTCGCCTATATTCGAGGCGAGCTCGAACCACCGTTACGACACGGGCGATTATATGAAGCTCGATCCTCTGCTCGGCACGGAGGAGGACTTCCGAGAGCTCATCGCGGAGGGACGGAAAAGAGGGATCGGCGTGATCTTGGACGGTGTTTTCAATCATTCCGGCGCGGATAGCCTTTATTTCAATCAGCTCGGACATTATGACAGCGTCGGCGCTTATCAGAGCTGGGACTCGCCGTATCACGATTGGTATTTCTTCGATCGTTTTCCCGACGAATATCACAGTTGGTGGGGCTGCAAGGTCGTGCCCACGCTGAATAAGAGCGCGGAAGGATATCGGAAGCTCCTCTTCGGCGAGGGCGGCGTCATCGAGAAATGGACGGGCTTCGGCTTGGACGGCTGGCGCCTCGACGTCGTGGACGAGCTGCCCACCGATTTTGTGGACGAGCTCCGCGCCGCGGTCAAGAAAGCGGACCCGAATGCCGTGATGATCGGCGAGGTCTGGGAGGATGCGAGCGTAAAAGTGAGTTACGGCACCCTCCGTCCTTATCTCACGAAGGGGCAGATCGACGGCGTGATGAATTATCCTTTCAAAGAGGCGATCCTCTCTTTCTGCATGTATGGCGGCGCAAGGGCTTTCGGCGCGAAGGTGATGCGCATTTTCGAGAATTATCCCTTGGACGCCCTGAATAGCTCCATGACGCTCATCGGGACGCATGACACCGTGCGCGTGATCAATGCGCTTTCAGGCGTGGATGTCAGCTATACGTCCAAGGAGCAGCGTAGGGACATCGTGCTCTACGGCGACGCCCTCGTCATCGCGAAAAAGAGGGTGAAGATCGCGTCGCTTTTGCAGTACGTGCTCCCCGGCGTCCCTTCGCTTTATTACGGCGACGAAGTGGGATTGCAGGGCTATGAGGATCCGATGAATCGCGCGCCTTTCCCTTGGGGGAAGGAGGACGCGGATCTCCTCGCGCATTATCGCTTCCTCGGCGAGATGCGGAAGAAGCATAAGGACGTCCTCCTCGGCGGGCTGGACACTTGGGCGCAAGGCGAATTGCTCATCGTCCAGCGTTACAAAGACGGGAAGTCCCTTTTTGCCGTGGTGAACCCCACCTTCGAGGATCGGGTCGTCACCTTCCGCAAGAAGAAGAACGCAAAGGACGTCAGGAGCGGGCGCATCCTCAAAGACGGCGACACGCTCACCGTCCCCGCGCTGGACTTCCTGCTTTACGAGAGCCTCTGATCTTTGTGCCGCCCGAGGAAAATGCCTTGCCAGCCTCTGCCGAAAAGGGTATAATACATCTATGCATCCGTAGCTCAGCTGGATAGAGCACCGGCCTCCGACGCCGGGTGTCGTTGGTTCGAATCCAATCGGGTGCGCCAACCCTGAACGCTGATTTCGATACGATTTCAGCGTTCTTTTTTGCGTTTTTAGGGCTAAAATGCCCGTTTTTGACTCAATTTTTGTCGTTTTTCCGTTTTTCCGTAAAAATTTAGCCTACTAATGGCGGCTCCCATTTCGCTCAAAAAGAGTAATCGTGCAAAAGTAGGGGGGCAATCGTGCAAAGGTAAAAAAATACCGATAATTAGGAGAATTTTTATAAGAGGCAAAAAGGTTAACTAATACGATTTTTTGAAAATGGATATTTTTTAACGATTATGTGGTATAATCATCGAAAGGCAAGGAGGGTATTTGCAGCCGCAAATATTATATTTGAAATTGTGTGTTTCGGTATTGTCTTTCCGCCTACCTTTTGATATAATAGATATATCAAACACAGGGGGCAGGTATGGCAATCAGTTATAACAGGCTTTGGAAGCTTTTGATCGACAGGGGGATGACGAAAACCCAACTCCGAGAAAAGGCAAACATATCCACGGTGACGCTCGCCAAAATGGGAAAAAACGAAACGGTATCGATGGATATACTTTTGCGTATATGCAAAGAGCTTGATTGCGGCTTTGAAGATATAGTCGAAGCCACGAAAGACTGAGGTGTGACGATGACGGATAAAGAATTAAAAGTACTGAAAGATAACCTTTGGCACGCGGCGGATGTGTTGCGTGCGGGAGCGCATTTGGCAGCGAATAAATATGGTCAGCCTATCCTCGGATTGATCTTCCTGCGCTACGCCGATATCCTCTTTAAGCAACACAAAGCCGAAATCGAGGCGGAGTACACGCGGCTTGCCGGTACTCGTATGGAGAAGCCGAAGAAGGAGATCGCCATCGAAAAGTGCGGCTTCTATCTCCCCGAGTGTGCCTATTATGATTACATAAATGATCAACCCGATACGGCGGCAAAAGCTACCATCGTCAAAAAGGCGATGGAGGCGATAGAAAGGGAGAATCCCAAGATGGAAGGGGTGCTCCCGAAAGACGTGTACGCTCAGCTCGTGCCGGAAGAAGAACCGGAATTACTCTCCAATATCGTCCGTATTTTTAAAGATATACCCGAAAACTGCACCGTAGATATTTTCGGTGAGATATATGAGTACTTCCTCGGGAACTTCGCTCTGGCAGAAGGAAAAGATGGTGGAACATTCTATACGCCGGCGACTGTCGTCCGCTATATGGTCGAGGTGCTTGACCCGCAACCGGGGGACAAGAAGTTCCTTGACCCGGCGTGTGGCTCGGGCGGTATGTTCGTGCAGGCTGCACGCTATATGCACAACCACAATGCAAGCGAAGCGGAACAAATGAAGTTCCGCTGCTACGGCGTGGAAAAGGAGCCAGACACCGTAAAACTGGCTAAAATGAACCTGCTTCTCAACAATGTGCGTGGAGAGATCACCGAGGCAAACTCTTTCTATTCCGATCCGTATAGTGCATTTGGCGCATTTGATTACGTGATGGCGAATCCTCCCTTCAATGTGGATGAAGTGGTGGTGGAGAAGGTCATTAACGATGCAAGGTTTAACACTTACGGCGTCCCTCGAAACTCTTCCACATCGGCGAAGAAGGCATCGGACAAGAAGGAAACCGTACCCAACGCAAACTATCTGTGGATCGGCTACTTCGCCACGGCACTGAATGAGCACGGCAAGGCGGCGCTCGTTATGGCAAACTCGGCATCGGATGCGGGAAAGAGCGAATATGAGATCCGTAAGAAAATGATCGAAGAGGGCATCATCAGTCAGATGGTGACGCTCCCTTCCAATATGTTCACATCCGTCACGTTGCCCGCTACACTGTGGTTCTTCGATAAGACAAAACCCTATACGGACAAGAAAGATGAGATCCTCTTTATCGATGCTCGCAATACCTTTACACAGGTGGATCGTGCGCACCGTAAATTCAGCGATGAGCAGATCAAAAACCTCGGGATCATTACTCGCCTGTATCATGGTGACACGGCAGCCTTTGCCGCTTTGATCGAGGAATACAAGGCGGCGCAAGCGGAAGCTCCCGAGGCGGCAGAAGATAAAGAAACGAAAACCAAGGCTTACTGGCAGTCGCAAATCGATTGGCTGACCGAACGTTTTCCGGATGGCGTCTATCGGGATGTGATTGGGCTTTGTAAGGCTGCGAAGCTCGAAGGTGAGGACGGCATCATCGACCAGGACTACTCCCTCAACGCCGGACGTTACGTTGGCGTGGTGATTGAGGACGATGGAATGACCGAAGAAGAGTTCAAGGAAACAATGCTCGGTTTGAATACGGAGTTCGAAACGTTGAATAAAGAAGCGAAAAAAATAGAAGAACGGATTGTTGAAAAAATTAAGGCGCTGTTTGGTGAGAAAAAATGCTAAAGAAAATTACATTTGATGAATTTGTTCGCTTAAACAGAGGATTTGATTTGCCCGATTGTGATATTATTTCGGGGAAATATCCTGTTGTAGCGTCGACCAATATTAAGGCTTATCATAATGAATATAAAGTCGAACCTCCTGTTGTTGTTACGGGCAGATCGGGAAGCCTTGGTAGTGTTCAATATATTACAGAAAAATGCTGGCCGCTAAATACTTCTTTGTATGCCAAAAACTATCGTGGGAATAATCCGCGATATGTGTATTATTATTTGCAGACCATGCATCTTGAACAGTACAACGCGGGTGCTGGTGTTCCTACGCTAAATCAAAACCATCTGCAAAGATTAAAGATAACGGTTCATTCCTTTAGTGAACAAGAAAAGGTAGTCGAGATTCTTTCCGCATACGATGATTTAATCGATATTAATAATAAACGGATCAAGGTGCTTGAGCAGATGGCGGAGAACCTCTATAAGGAATGGTTTGTCCGTTTCCGCTTCCCCGGCCACGAAACTGCGGAGTTTGAGAACGGTGTCCCTAAGGGGTGGAAAGAAAACAGACTTGAGCAATTTGGTATCAGTCTGGATTCGGGTTCTAGACCCTCTGGTGGAGTCGACGACTCGCTGGAAGATGGAATGCCATCGTTGGGAGCCGAAGCAGTTAATGGGTTAGGAGAATTCGATTATAACAATGTTAAATTAATCCCATTTCTCTATTACGATCAAATGAAGCGCGGGAAAAGCACAGGCAGAGATATTCTTGTTTATAAAGACGGTGCATATATTGGAAAAACAACGATTTTCATGAATGGTTTTCCTTATGCGGAATTTGCAGTGAACGAACACGTTTTTCTGCTAAATGCGTTAAAAAAGGAATACCAGTTTTATCTTTATTTCACGCTTCATTTGCCAGAGTATTTTGCTTTAATGCAAAACCTAAATCGAAATGCAGCTCAGCCCGGATTAAGCAAGCCGGATATGAACCGCATCAAAATGGTTGTTCCGAACATTGAAACAGTGAGATTATTCAATGAAACCATCGAACCGATACTTGCCCGTATCTTTGGCTTGGCATTACAGACACGGAATTTAACCAAACAACGCGACTTGCTTTTGCCGCGTTTGATGAGTGGGAAACTGGAGGTGTAAAAATGAGTTTTATTATTTCTACAGTAGAATGGATTTTTGACGGAATCGGATCCACCATTATAGGGACAGTATTAGGATTGATCGTCGGCGGAGCAGCCGGGGGATTCGTCGGATATAAGGTTGCGATCAAAAACAAAGTAAAGCAATCACAAAAGGCAAAAGACAACGCGAATCAAGTGCAAATAGGTAGCAATACTGTAATCAAAGATAACGGAGAAGTAACGAAAGATGGAGAGTAAGCGACAGAAGCAAGTTGCCGGCGATAATTCTACACAAATGCAAGCGGGCACTATTATAAATAATAATAATAATTATTATGTTATGACTGAAGAGCAGGCGCGTGAAATATCGAGAGAATGCAAGCGCCAAGTTTTGGAATCATGCACAGCTGAAAGTGTTTTGGTGGCGCAACAAAGGATAGAAGCTTTTGAAGAAAAAGTGCTAATGCGAATCGAAAGCATCGAAAAGGATTTTGTATCTTTTTCAGATCCGGCATTTCAGGTCTTATATAAAAAAGCACAGATTACCGCGGCTTGTTCCGGTAGAGAGTTGGACTATGGGATGCTTTCCGAATTGATCGCGCACAGGATTAACCACAAAAATGAAATTAAGAAGAAGGCCAGTATAGAAAAAGCCATTGAAATAATTGACAAAATAGATGAGGACGCACTTTGTGGGCTTACTATGGTGCATGCTGTATTTAACTATATTCCGGCGGATGGGAATATTTCTAAAGGCTTAGATGTGATAAATAATTTATATGGTAAATTGCAGCATCTGGAATTGCCGACTAATTGTGCATCTTGGATCGATAATTTGGATATATTGGGCGCAGTAAGAATACAATCACCTACGATATTCAATAAGTATCTAGACCTTATTTCTAAATATTGGGAAGGTTATGTATGTTGTGGAATAAAAAAAGAAAGTGAGCAATATGAAGAAGCTATAAATAAATTAAAAAATGTGGGGCTGTCGGAATCTTTATTAGTAGATAACGAATTGTTCAATGGTTACGTGAGGATACCTGTGATTGAAAAGGAAAATATAGATCGATTACAATTATCAGGGAACGTTCTAGTTGAATCAGATGATACACAAGCATCTACGGCGCTGTCCGATAATCAAAAAGCGGTTTTGATGGAAATTTTCGATAGTTATGACAAGACATCTACATTGATTAGCGCCGTAAGAGAGAACTTTAATAAGAAAATACAGTCATATGAGTGGATAAGGAAAGCCGAGATATGGTGGGACCAATTGAAGCCATATTTCCAAATTACTTCCATAGGTAGAGCTATAGCTCAAGCAAATGCTAAGAGAATAGATCCATCTTTGCCGGATCTTGATTAAGCATAAGGGGTAAAAATGAGAAACTTTATTTCCGAAGACGATATCGAACAGGCGATCCTGCAAAAAGTGCAGGCGGAGCCATTCTGCTATGATATTATTCGTTGCGACGCGGCGCCGGACAAGCGGGAGTATCTGCCTGATGGGACAGGGAGAGGCAACAAGAAACAATGTGTGCTCCCACAGGTGCTGAGGGATGCTTTGACTCGCTTGAATCCCGGGATCCCGCAGGAGAAGCTGGAGGAGATCGCAATGGATCTCTGCCGTGATCACTCCGCTACGGATATGACGGCTACCAACTATAAGTATTATAACCAGATCCGTAATGGCATCAAGATCACACTGAGACGAGACGGGAAAGAGGATTTCGATTTCGTGAGGTTAGTAGATTTCGATCACCCGGATAATAATACCTTCACCGCCGTTTCACAAATGTGGATCCAGGGGCGCGTTTACTGGCGCAGACCGGATGTGCTGATCTTTATCAATGGATTGCCGATGGTTTTCATCGAGCTGAAAAACAGTATCGTCAAGGTCGAGGAAGCGTATAACGACAACCTCAAGAATTATTTGCGCGATATCCCCGATCTTTTTGCGTACAACCAGATTTGTGTACTTACGAACGGATTGGAAACCAGGCTGGGTGCCTTCAATGCCCCGTACAATCATTACTTCGAGTGGTTGAAGGTGGATTCCGAAAAGGAGCGTCCCGATAGAGATGCCATCAAGGCGGCGGCTACGGTGGGGGAGAGTTCGGTGAAGTATTTCGTCGATGGCTTACTGCAGAAGGATCGCTTGATCGATTATATAGAGAACTTCATCATGTTCCGTAATCAAAAGAATAAGATCATTGCGAAGAACCACCAGTATTTCGGCGTGAATAACCTGATGGAATCGGTGAAAAACAGAGCGGAACTGCAGGGCAAATTGGGTGTGTTTTGGCATACGCAGGGCTCCGGTAAGTCTTTTTCTATGGTGTTCTTTACCCGTAAGGTACGAAGGAAGATCCCCGGGAATTTTACCTTCCTCGTTATCACCGACCGCGAGGATCTGGATGAGCAGATCCATAAGAACTTTGTAAAAACCGAGGTGATCGGATCGAAGGAAGAATGTCAACCGAAGGACGGGAAGCAACTGCGCGAATATCTGCAGACGAATAAGTCTTTCATCTTCACGCTGATCCATAAGTTCCGCTACGACAAGGGGAAGAAATACCCCGTGCTCTCCACTCGAGATGATATCATCGTGCTTGTGGACGAGGCGCATCGCACGCAGTATAAGGATTTGGCGGAGAATATGCGAACTGCGCTGCCGAACGCCAACTATATCGCATTTACCGGCACGCCCTTGCTCGGGACGAAGCGTTTGACGAATCAGTGGTTTGGCAATTACGTTTCCGAGTACAACTTTGCGCAGTCGGTGGAGGATGGATCCACTGTGCCGCTATTCTACTCACGTCGTGTGCCGGAGGTCGGACTGGAGAATGACTTCCTGGATGATGACGTGGTCGATATCATCGAGGATGAGAATCTGAACGATGATGAGAGCCGTCTCCTCGAGAACTCCGCATCACGCATCTTGGAGGTTATCAAGCGCGAAGACCGCATTGATAAGATCGCCCAGGATATCGCGCATCATTTCCCGCGTCGCGGCTTCCTTGGGAAAGGCATGGTCGTATCCGTGGATAAGTACACGACTGTAAAGATGTATGACAAGGTGCAGCATTACTGGTCGATAGAAAAGCAGAAGATCATGCAAGAGCGCAATGCCGCGGATACACCGGAAAAGCGGGAGGAGTTGACGCGGATACTGAATTATATGAACCGCGTCGAGATGGCGGTTATCGTATCCGAAGAGGCCGACGAGAACGAAAAGTTCCAAAGCCAAGGGCTTGACATCTCTATTCACAGACAAAGGATGAATGCGATTACCCCGGAGGGAATGGATATCGAGGATCGATTCAAAGACCCGGATGATCCCTTGCAACTCGTGTTCGTCTGCGCTATGTGGCTGACCGGGTTCGACGTAGAAAATATGTCCACGCTCTACTTGGATAAGCCTATGAAAGGGCACACCTTGATGCAAGCGATAGCGCGTGCCAACCGCGTTTATCCGGGGAAGCCGTGCGGAATCATCGTGGATTATGTCAATGTCTTTAAGTACATGAAGAAGGCTTTGACCGAATATGCCACCGGCGATGATGGTACTGAGTTCCCGGCGAAGGATATCGATCAGTTGATCGTGCTGATAGATAGTGCGGTGGACGAAGCAGACGAGTTCCTTCTCGGTCTGGGGATTGACCTCGGCGCGATGCTGGCAGAAGCATCCACGCTTGAGCGCTTGGATCTGTTACGTGACGCTTACAACACGGTCCTCTCCAACGATGAGAACAAGGACAAGTTCAAAGTCATTTTGAACACGCTGATGAACCTGTACGAGGCATCACGCCCGGAGATTTTCGAGAAGAATTGGAACAATGATAAGTTCGCGCCCTTAGCGTATTTATATGGACTGTTCTGCCACACCATAAACGATGAGAAGATCAAGCGTGCGCGGATCCGTATGGCACAGGTGCTGGATACCAGCGTTTCTTCGCAACAAGCGGAGGACAATGATGAGGGATTTGTTATCCATCAAGGGAAGGTTATCGATCTGTCGAAGGTCGATGTGGAGGAACTGAAAAGGGAGATCAAAGTCGCTAAGTACAAGGCGATTGAGATCGACGATCTGAAGGCATTCATCGAACAGGCACTCCAACAGATGCTCACGCGTAACTGCACCCGTCAAAGGTTCTCTCAGCGTTATAGAAATATCATTGATAGATATAACGCCGGGGGTTCCGAAAATGAGGATTATTATGAGCAACTCCTGGAGCTTATCGAGGATTTGAAACTGGAAGAGCAACGCCCGGAATTGGAAGGCTTGACCGAGGAAGAACTCGAGATCTATGATCTGTTGATCGCCGGAAAGAAGCTCACAAGAGAAGACGAGCAAAAAGTCAAACTTTCGGCAAAGAACTTGTTTAAGAAGTTGACTACGGAAAAGGATCAGCTGATGGTCGTTGATTGGTATAAAGATGAGCAGCCGAGGGCAAAGGTGAAGACGGCGATTGAGACCTCCTTGGATGCGGATTTGCCTGTGTCATATGACAAAGAAACGTTCGCCGCAAAGATCGAATTGCTACTCACCCACTTCATCGATATGGCAGTGCAGGGGTACGGCTGGGTCGCTGCATGACGAACGAAGAGAAAAAGAGATACCTGAATAGTTTTCTTGGTGCGAAGGGGGCGTTCCAATACGGCGGTCCGAAATCGCTCTTCAAGTTCAGACCCTTTGATGCCTTCGCTTTCGATATGTTTGAAAACGAGTACCTCTATCTATGTCCCGCGGAAAGGGAAGACGATAAAACCGAGTGCGATGTCAGCTTTGATGTGAATGATTATTACGACATACAAAATAACCACCTGAAGCCGAAATGTATAGAATACATTTTTCAGCAAGCGGCACCCGCTACCACCAAAGAGAAGATGCAAGAAGCGAAAGCCCGAGTGGCGTGTGCTATTTCAGAAGATGGTGACGTTGATCTTCCGCTTTTCCTGGACTGCATTATGGATTGTCAGGCATTGGAATTGCTCCCGCCGGAGGTTTGTACCGATTTGGTAAACAGGGTTGCCAATATTCCGAACAGGGTGGAAGCCCCCAGGGTCAAAGCCGATGTTGAAATGCTGTTTTTGAATGGTCTGAATGCAAAGCAGGAAGTGGGGATCTGCTCTTTATGTGAATCGATGGACAATCCCAAGATGTGGGAGTTGTATGCGGAGAATGGGTCCGGCTATTGCGTAGAGTACGATGTTTCAGATTACGAATACAACATTGGGCTGTTCCCGGTGATATATGACGACCAACGTGAAACGAATCTTGTTCTTCAAATCCTGGGGAACTTCATGGGGCAAATGATAGAGGGGATCTCCAATGGGTTGGTCGCCGCGGACAAGTCTCAGGTGATGCGACTCTATTTGACAAAGAGTACTGAATGGGAGTATCAGAAAGAATGGAGGCTTTTGGGATGCGCCGGAGAACGAATGCCAGCACCAAAAATCAAGACTGTTTTTGTCGGAATGAATTGCTCAACAGATAACAAAAAAAGAATCAAAGAAATCGCTGCGAGGAAAGGCTTTCAAGTCGTTGAAAAAATGTCTTAAAAATAGGGAGTTTTTCGAGCGTTGCACCCATTTTTATCCCTTTGCACCCATTTTCGCGCGGTTGCACCTATTTCGCTGGACTTGCACCCATTTTTGAGTCGCTGCACCCATTTTTTATTTTGTATCATTTTCGACAGAGTTCGCCAAGCAAGAATAATACGAACCAAGGGAATGCCCCGCGGCTCGTATTATTTTTTGTAGAACGAAAAACAGGAAGAGACGTTAATCCCTTCCTGTTATCTTTTTATGGGGTGTCCCTAATGGATTTCGTTCGGTGGCTCCCGATGCCCTTTTCTGCCGAAGCGGAAGAATGCGCGCTTAGTTTTTGTCTTTGAGGGAAAGGACGTCGCCGTCCGATTCGATCTCGTCCGAAAGAAGGGCGAGGGCGTCGTCCAGCCGCTTTATGATGCCGTCGCTCAGCCTGCTGAAACCGAGGAGTTGCGCCAGGAAACGATACAAAGCGAGCTTCTCCACCGAAACGTTCTTTTCCAGCACGGCGCGAATGCCGCCGGCAAGCTCTTCGAGGGCGATCTGCTTGATATCGCGGATGACGGTGGCGTCTTCCGCAGGCACGCGCAGGAGAGGGATCTCCTTCCCCGTGAAGTAAAGGAATTCGCCCTTTCGCTCCATTCCATAGCGCTCGGGATAGCTCATCTTCATCAGATAATCGGAGCGCACGGCGGACGTGACTTTATCCTTTCCGAAGAGGAACGCGATGCGTTTCAAAAGCCATTCTTCCTGCACGGGGGATTCCGTCTCCACGATGGTCTTTACGACGCTCGGCACGTCTCCGCGGCATTTTTTCATCGCTTGGAATTCGCTGACAAGCGTATAGGTCGGGAATTCGAAATGCTCTTCGATCGCGGTCTCTTCAAAAGAAGGCGCGGCTTCTTCGGGAGGCAGGACGGGGGCTTCGCCCGCGCTTTCCGCCGCTTGCTTCACGGCGGCGAGGAGGCGCTCCTTTTCCGTCTTATTATTGCGCACCCATTCCGTGGACCAGAGACGATAGAAAGTCCAGCCCATTCTCTCCAGCACGCCTTGGCGCAGTCTGTCGCGGTCGCGCGCGTCTTGAATGGCGTGATAATTCTCTCCGTCGAATTCGATGGCGAGGACGAAACGGTCGCTCCCCGGCGCTTTAACGGCGAGATCCACCTTAAAGGTGGAGAAGCCCACTTTCGCCTCCACTTCATAGCCATTGGCAAGGAGGAATTCCTTGACGTCTTCCTCGAAATCCGCGCTCTTTTCCGCAGCTCTTTCGCCAAGCTCCAAGACGGAGGCTCCCTTTTCCGCGTAATCGAGATAAGCGCCGAGCAGTCTTGCGCCGCGGGACGCCGTGCGTTTCGGATCGATGTCGTAACCATGCATCGAAGTGAGCAGGACGATATTGCATTTCGCTCTCGTGATGGCGACATTCAGCCTGCGTTCGCCGCCCATCTTATTGATCGGGCCGAAATTCAGCAGGAGCTTTCCGTCCGTCCCCTTTCCGTACGCCACACTGAAGAGGATGGTGTCACGCTCGTCGCCCTGCACGGTCTCGAGGTTCTTCACGAAGAAGGGCTCTTCGCGGTCGGACTTGAAGAATTCCTCCTTGGAAGGATCCTTTTCTCTGCGCTCCGTAATGAGCCTGTCGATGAGGTTCTGCTGCGAGATACTGAAAGCAACGACGCCGAGGCTTCTCTCGGGATATTTCTCGATATGCTCGAAGACGAGATCCACCATCTTCTCGGCTTCCGCGCGGTTCGTCCTCGTCCTGCGGTCGAAGAGACCGTCCACGTAGACGTAGTCCACGCCCACGCCCGGCGCGTCTTCCAAAGAAGACGGGAAAGTGACGAGATCATTTTCGTAGAAATGCTTGTTCGAGAAGGAGATGAGCTGCTCGAAACGGCTTCTGTAATGCCATTTCAAGCGAAGCTGCGGGAAGACCGTGGCGCAAAGGTCGAGGATGGACTCGAAATCCGCGACGTCGTCCTCCTCCGCTTCCTCTTCCTCGGCAAGCGTGGTGGAAGTGAAGAAATTGCTCGGAGGCATCTGCTTGGAGTCGCCCACGACGATGAGCTGTTTTCCGCGGTAAATCGAGCAGACCGCGTCTTGCGGGAAGATCTGCGACGCCTCGTCGAAGATGACCACGTCGAAGGTGAAGCCCGCGCCGAGGAAAGTGCTCACGCTGAGGGGAGACATCAAGAAACAGGGTTTCAAAGTCTGCGCCAGCTCGCGGATCTCGGAGAGAAGCGCGCGAATGCTCTTTTGTCTGCGCTTTTTCTCTCCTTCGCGCAGAAGAATGGAGACGGCGCTGCCCTGCGCGATGAGGTCGAGAGCGGGACGCTCCGCCGAAAGCTTTGCCTTGATGAGGGCTTTATTGATCTCAAAGGTCAGAAGATCCTTCTTGCGGAATTCCGCCACGGCTTGATCGTGCGGGATGCGCGTCAAAGAGGAAAGGATGGGAGAAGAGCGCAAAAGGACGTCGATCCATTGCGCGAAGAATGCCTTGCGATGGGCGGAGATGAGCTTATCGGCGGGCACTTCCTTGTCCAAAGCAAAATTCAGATAAGAGAGGAGATCCTCTTTGCGAATGTCCTCGAGCAAGAGGCGGAAGCCGAGCCAATTCTCCAGCTCCTCGGTATTCGCATTGCAGTTTTCGAGCTTCGGGATGATGAGGGCGAGCGCAGCTTCTTCGATGTCATATTCCGTGGCGTCGAAGCGGGCGGCAAGGGAGGCTTCATGACTGTCCTTCAAGGCGGCGGCGAGGTCTTCTTTATAATCATAGAAGGTGTCTTTCAAGGAGAAGAAAGTCTCGTTGTCCATCTTTTTGAGGTCGCCGAGCTCGAGATCGGTCTCGAGGACGCCTTGCAAGCTTTCGAGATCCTGCAAGAGCCTGCCGAAGTCCGTCGTGACCCCCGTATAGCCTTCTTCCGAAAGGAGGGACTTTACGCGGCTTTCGTCCGCGAGGAAATCGTCGTAAAAGTCCGCGTGCTTTGCGAGCACGGCAGTCGTCGCGAGCGCGGTCTTGTAATCCGGCTTTTTGCCGTCTTTGCGGCAGGAGGCGAGATCTGCGATGATCGCTTTATAATCGGAAGAGAAGAGCCTTTTCAACGCGCCGCCGTATTTGAAAGAGAGCGCCGCGTGGTATTTCGCGCCGGGCTTATCATAGATCTCGGAAGTATAGTTCTCGTCGAGGATCTTCCTTCTCGAGAGGATCTCCGCCGCCGCTTC